>JAYVXL010000101.1:0-8500 GCA_043785185.1 Myxococcales bacterium | reverse complement strand
TCCGACTTGGGCTTGACGGCCTCGGCCGGCTTCGCGTCGGCGGTCGAAGGTGTTTTGTCCGTGTCGGCCGCGCCCGTGCTCTGGGCGAAGGCGGGGGTGGAAAAAGCGACGATGTTGCTGACGGCAAGAATCGAAGCGCAAAGGCCGAAGGTTCGCATCGGATGGCTCTCCTGACGGACAGGCGTATCCCGAACGGGCGGGCTGGGGAACGCAAATCGGAACCGCCTGCGCTTCTCGCGCGTAGCCTTTGGGACATGCGCGGCCCCCGCTTTCCTCCGCGCGCCGCGCGCTCCTCCGCCGTCGGCGCGCTCATTCTCGCGCTCACTCTCCTAAACGCCGGCTGCGCGCAGCCCGCCGTAGCGCCGCGCACGCCCGGCGCAAACACGAAGGCCGCCGGGCTCGCCGAAGGCGCACCGCGCGCGCCGCTGGCCTGGGCCGACCTCGACGCCAAGACGCTCGCGCGCGCGAAGGCCGAGCGGAAATACGTCGTGCTCGATGGCTCCGCCGAGTGGTGCCACTGGTGCCACGTGATGGAGGCGTCGACCTACCACGACGAGGCCGTGCGCAAGCTGCTCGACGCGCACTTCATCGCGGTGAAGGTCGACGTCGACGCGCGGCCCGACATCGAAGAACGCTACGGCGACTACGGGTGGCCGGCGACGGTCATCTTCTCGCCGGACGCGACCGAGCTCGGAAAGTACCGCGGCTACATCGCGCCCGAGAAATTCGTGACGATCCTGGAGGGCGTCGTCGCGAGCAAGATCGCCGAGGGCGGCGCTTCGACGGGCGCGCGCGCGGGCGCGACCGCCGAGAAGCCGGCGGCGCAGCCGCTGAGCGAGGACGCGCTCGGGTGGATCGCGCGCATGGTGGACGTCGAGCTCGAGGAGTACTGGGACGACGCGCGCGGCGGGTGGGGGCGCACCCAGAAGGCGCCGCTCGCGTGGGACAACGCGTGGGCCTTGCGCCGCGCGAAGGGCGGCGACGCGAACGCGACCGAGTGGCGACGACGCGCGCTCTACACGCTCGAGCAGCAGTCGAAGCTCGTCGACCCGGTGTGGGGCGGCATCTACCAGTACTCGGCGGCCGCCGACTGGGACCACCCGCACTTCGAGAAGCTCATGACGTTCCAGGCCGGCGCCCTCGACAACTACGCCGAGGCCTACGCCCTCACGCGCGACCCGAAGCACCTCTTGCTCGCCCGAAAGATGCGCGAGTACCTCGAGGGCTTCCTCCTCAGCCCGGCGGGCGGCTTCTACGCGACGCAGGACGCCGACGTGAACGCGCACGAGCCCGGCAAGCGCTTCATGAGCGGCCACGAGTTCTACGCGATGGGGGACGCCGGGCGGCGCGCGGCGGGAATCCCGCGCGTGGACGCCCACGAGTATGGCAAGGAGAACGGCCTCGCGATCGCTGCATATTGCACCTACTACGAGGCGACGCACGACGCGTCCGCCCTCGCGGTCGCCGAGCGCGCCGCGGCGCGCATCCTCGCGACGCACGCGGCGCGCGGGGAAGACGGGCGCGGCGGCGGCATCACGCACGACGCGCAGAAGCCCGGCGCGCCCGCCAAGGTCCTCTACCTCGCCGACGAGGCCGCGTTCGGGCTCGCGCTCGCGCGGCTCTACGAGGTGACCGGCAAGCGCGAGCACCTCGAGGCCGCGCGGGGGGTCGCGACGGCGATGCTGCGCGACCTCGAGGACCCACGCGGCGGCGGCTTCTTCGCGAGCACGCCCGACCCCGACGCGGCCGGCGTCTTCGCGGTGCGGCGCACGCCGTTCGAGGACAACGTGACGGCGCTGCGCCTCCTCGCGCGGCTGGCGCGGGCGGACGCGGCCGCTGCGCCCGTCTACCGTCGCGCGATCGCGCGGACGCTCTCGGCCATCGCCACCCCGGGCGAGATCAAGGGCCGCGGGCGCATGCTCGGCGACTTCCTGCTCGCGCTCGAAGAGACGACCGGCGTGCGCTGAGGCGCGGGGCCCGCGCCTTCGCCGTCAGTCGAGCAGCTCCATCTGGAGAGCGATCGCGCGCACCGCGGCGTCGTCCACGTACCTTCGAAGCAGAAGCACGCCGAGGTCGAGGCCGCACGTGACGCCGCCGGCGGTCACCGTCTGCCCCTCGTCGACGACGCGCCCCTTGGTGGGCACCGCGCCGTAGGTCGCGAGCAGGCTCATCGATTTGTGGTGCGTCGTGGCGCGCTTCTCGAGGAGGCGCCCGGCCGCGCCGAGCAAGAGCGAGCCGGTACAAACGCTCGCCATCAAGCGATTGGACGGGAACACGCCGAGCCAGTCGACGACGTCGCGATCGCGCGTGAGCGCGCGCGCGCCCGGCCCGCCCGGCACGACGACGACGTCGAACGCGTCGAGCGGCGGGCGCACCTTCTCGACGGTGAGCTGGGCGCCGCCGTTCGCCCAGACCCTCGGCCCCGTCGCGCCGACGATCTCGAACGACGCGGACGGGTCGAAGCCCATCGACGCGATGCGCGAGAGCGGATCGTGCACGCTGACGAGGTCGAGCAGCGTCATCCCGTCGTACGCGACGAACGCGAACCGCGTCTCCTTCACGTGATCGGGCGCGGCGGGGACCTCATCGAGGCGGAGGACGGCGCGGATCGCGTCGGCAGGGATCGCGCCATAAATGTGCGGCATCGGCCCGCGCGGCGTGGGATCGCTCCGCACGGGCGCGTCGAGGCGGCGCGGGTCGACCTGTAGGACCGAGAGCCGCGCCCCCTCGGGGAAATGGAGGCGCGCGCTCGGCAAGACTTCGTCTTTGTAGGACGCGTGGATGAACTTCTCGCGCTCCAGCGACGGCGGCCGGAACGCGCCGCTGAGGGCGGTATTCTGCGGGGTGATGTGGAAGAGCCAGCGCATGCCGAGGATCAGGGGCCGACGTTACCATGTGCTAAACCGGGCCTCATGAACGTCCTCGTGACCGGTGGCGCCGGTTACATCGGCTCGCACATGGTTCGCGTGCTCCTGCGCGCTGGGCACGCCGTGACCGTGCTCGACGATCTGTCGTCCGGCCACGCCGACACCGTTCCGCCGGCCGCGAGGTTCGTCCAGGCCGACGTCCGCGCGCGCGAGGTGGTGCTGCCGCTCCTGCGCGAGCAGAAGGTCGAGGCGATCTTCCACTTCGCGTCGCGCATTCAAGTCGGCGAGTCGGTGCGCGATCCCCGCCTCTATTGGCGCGACAACCTCGCCGCGGGCATCGGCCTGCTCGAGTCCGCGCTCGACGCCGGGGTGAAGCGCTTCATCCTGTCGTCGACGGCCGCCGTGTACGGCGATCCGATCCGCGTCCCCATCGACGAGGAGCACCCGACGGAGCCGGTGAACCCTTACGGCGAGACGAAGCTCGCGCTCGAGCGCGTCCTCGCGAGCTACGCGCGGGCGTACAGCCTCGGCTACGTCGCCCTCCGTTACTTCAACGCCTCCGGCGCCGACGTCGAGGCCGGCCTCGGCGAGCGCCACGATCCGGAGACGCACCTCATCCCGCTCGTGCTCGACGCCGCGCTCGGCCGCCGCAAGCTCACCGTCTTCGGTGAGGACTACGCGACGCCCGACGGCACGTGCGTGCGCGACTACGTGCACGTGACCGACCTGGCCAAGGCGCACCTCGCCGCGCTCGCGTACCTCGGCGGCGGCGGGGCGAGCGGCGCGTTCAACCTCGGGACGGGCCGCGGGCACTCGGTGCGCGAGGTCCTCGCGTGCGCGGAGGCCGTGACGGGACGCAAGATTGCATACGACGTCGGCCTCCGGCGCGACGGCGATCCGCCGGTGCTCGTCGCCTCCGCCGAAAAGGCCAAGCAGGTCCTCGGCTGGGTTCCCGAACGGCCCCAGCTCTCCGACATCGTCGCCGACGCGTGGGCGCGTCGTACACGAATGTGATTCCGCCGCGTTTTCCTTCGCGGCGGCGTCTTGCACGCGCGATACTTTGAAGTCGTGAGCATCGCGCCACCGAAAGACGTGCTCAACCCGGGCTACCGGCTCGATCGGTACGAGCTGCTCTGCCCGATCGCCGAGGGCGGCATGGCCAGCGTCTGGGTGGCGCGTCTCAAGGGCAAGCACGGCTTCGAGAAGCTCGTCGCCATCAAGACCATCCTCCCCAAGTACGCCAGCGACTCGCGTTTCCAGCAGATGTTCCTCGACGAGGCGCGCATCGCGTCGGGCATCGAGCACACCAACGTCGCGGAGATCCTCGACCTCGGCGAGGAGCATGACGTCCTCTACCTCGTCATGGAGTGGGTCGACGGCGACAGCCTCTCGAAGCTCATGCGGACGGTCGACAAGAAGGGCGAAAAAATCCCGACCGGCATCGTGTGCCGCATCCTGGCGGACGTGTGCGGCGGCCTCCACGCCGCGCACGAGCTCCGCGGCAGCGACGGCAAGCACCTCAACGTCGTCCACCGCGACGTCTCGCCGCAGAACATTCTGGTCAGCACCAAGGGCGTCGCGAAGCTCATCGACTTCGGCATCGCCAAAGCCAAAGACCGCATGTCCGGCGAGACGAGCGCGGGGCTCCTCAAGGGGAAGGTGCAATACATGGCGCCCGAGCAAGCCCTCGGGCAGGCCGTCGACGCCCGCGCCGACATCTGGGCGATCGGCGCGATCCTCTACCACGTGTTCGCCGGCCGCCCCGCGTACGACGGCGACAACCAGCTCGCGCAGCTGCACCAACTGACGTCCGGAAAGCCGCCGTTGCCGCTGCCCGCGAACGTCCCGAAGCCCGTCGCGGACGTCATCAAGAAGGCGCTGTCGTTCAACCCCTCCGCGCGCTTCGCCTCCGCCGCGGAGATGCAGCGCGCGCTCGAGAAGGCGATGGTCGAGGCGGAGATCTCGAGCTCGCCCGCGGACGTGTCGAACTTCGCGCGAACGCACATGGCGGAGCGCGCCGAGGCGCGAAGGAAATCCGTCGAGCTCGCGCTGAAGGCGGCGACGCAGCGCACCCGGATGAACGAGATGCTCCGCGCGCCCGTCGGCGACGAGACGCTCACGCCGACGGGCGAGGGCTCGCAGGCGGGCGTGGCGCCGGCGGCCCCGGGGCGCGTCGGATCGAGCCTTGACGTCGAAGCGGCGGTCGCCCCGCGGGCGCACCGCGAGGACGGGGCGCGCGCGGAGCGGCCCTCCGTTCCTTCGCAGACGTCGTCGACTCTCGCCACCGCCGGCGTGATGACGCCATCGCCCGATGGCCCGATCGAGCTGCCGCGGCGCAAGCGCGCGCTCGGCTATGTCGTCGGCGTCGGCGTCGGCGTCGCGGTCATCATCGGGCTCGCCGCGCTCAGCGTCGGCAAGACGCCGAGCGCGGGACCGCCGCGCGACACGCGCGCTGCGATCTCGCCGCCCGCCGAGCCCCCCGTCCCGCCGACGCCGACCTCGACGGCCGAGCCGGCCAAGGGCGATACGTCCGGCAGCGCGGCGCCGACGGCGACGACGCGCCCACCCGCGGTGAAGCCCGCGATCGCCGTCGCGTCGCCTCCGCCCCGCTCGGTCACTGCGCCGCCGAGGGCGCCGCCTTCCCCGCCGACATCGAAGCCGCCCGCGACCACGAAGCCGCCCATCAAGCCGACGCCCGACGACGGCTTCTAGTCGATCCGCCTTCGCGGCGCGGGTCAGCGCCCGACGGGCGGCCAGACCTCGACGCCACCGATGAAGCCGGTGTTGTCCTTGAACGGGTTGGTCATGAGCGTCTGCGTGCCGCCGTCGCCGAGCTGCGTGCGGACGACGTCGAGCGACTGACCGCCATCGGCGAGGTAGTTCGTCTTGATGCCGACGAGCGCGCCGTTGCCGGCGTAGGCGAAGGCGTTCGTGTCGGGCGCGTTCGCGACGAGCGCACCGAGCGTCGTCGTCGTCGGGTCCCACTTGCGCACCTCGATGCCCAAGCCGAGCACCGCGTCGTGCGGACCGATGTACGCGAAGGCCGACGGGAAGCCGGAGGTCGACACGTCGAGGAGCGTCGTCGCCGTCACCTGACCGCCGGCGCCGAACTTCAGCTCCTCGACGACGCGCTTGGTGACCGCGCCCGGGCCGCCGTCGCCGAGCACCGCGTTGCAGCCGGCGTGGAGGACGAGGACGCGATCGTTCGCGGCGTCGTAGACGGCGGCCGCGCCGGCGACGCCGAACGCGGGGTTGTAGCCGGCGAGGACGACGCTGCCCTGCGTCCCGGTGCCGCCGAGGCCTACGATCTGGTCGGTGTTGGTGTCGATGCCGACGAGCAGCGCCTTGGTGTCCGCGCAGAGGAGCGTGTAGCCGTCGGGAGCCACGAGGTTGCGGTCGATGTTGCCGAGCAGCACGTACAGCATGTGCCGCGACGGGACGGCGAACGCGAACGTCGCCTCGACGACGCCGTCGGTGTCCTTCGCCTGGAGCAGCGGCGAGAGATCGATCGCCTTGGCCGGCGCGCCCGCGTCGGCGACCTGCGTGACGTCGCCGATGACGGCGATCCGGTTGCGCGTGTAGCGCGCGACGTAGCCCTTGGTCCCGGCGACCGCGATCGCGAGCGGATCGGAGTACGCGGCGCCGCCGTCGGCGCGATCGGCGAGGGCGACGCTCCACGACGAGACGACGTTCCACGGCTTGCGCGCGTCGAGGCGCGCGACGATGTCGGTCTTCTGCTCGAGCGCGTACGGATCGGCGCCGCGCGAGAACGTCGTGCCGAACGCGCTCGGGTAGACGAGGCTGTTCTTCGCGTTCGTCGTGAGGTCGACCACGAGCAGCTCGCTCGAGGCGGTGTTGTTCATCGAAAGGAGCACGACGGGCGGCGGCGGCGGCGCGTCGACGCCCGTGTCGACCGCCGCGTCCGGGCCGCCGTCGTCACCGACCGTCGTGTCGGGCCCCGCGTCACGCGGGCCACTTTCGGACGGCGAATCGACGCCCGTGTCGACAGAAGCGTCGACCGGCCCGTGGACAGGGTTGACGTCGTCTCCGCCGCAGCCGGCGAGCTGACCGGCGGCCAGCGCGCACGAGAGGATGGACGGACAAACGCCGAGAACGATTTTTTTCATGGGGCCTCCGCCGCGCACGCCCGCGCGGCATCTGGTGACGTTTACGAGGGTCTCGTGCGCGAGGTCCGGTCTCCGGACTCCCAGATCGTCCTCCCTCGGGCCCTTCCCGGAGCCGTTGCTCCAGTGGTCATGCTCGAGATCGTCCCTGGTCACCGTGGCGGGGGCCGTGCCGGATTTTCACCGGCTTCCCATGTGGAGGAAAAGCTCCTCCACGACCGCGCGCACGGGGCCTCGTAGACCACCGCGCGAGGGCGCGTCAACGACAACCGTCGCGGGCGAGCGCGAATGCCTACTGCGTACTGCCCGCCCAATCGGCGTCAGCGGCACGCGTTACGGCTCGAGGCGCGTACGACGGCGGACGCGCGCGGCCGCGGCCGCACGCGCCGCGCTCACTGCCGGAAGACCGCCGCCTTCTCACCGCGGAGGACATACTTCTGGATCTTGCCGGTGGCGGTCTTCGGCAGCTCGGCCAAGAACGTGACCGTGTGCGGGGCCTTGAAGTGGGCCAAGTGGTCGCGCGCGAACTGCCTCAGCTCCGCCTCGGTGGCCGTCACGCCGGGCTTGAGGACGACGAAGGCATGCGGCGCCTCACCCCACTTCTCGTCGCGCTTGCCGACGATCGCCGCTTCGAGCACGGCAGGGTGCCTCAGCAAGGCGCCCTCGACCTCGACCGACGAGATGTTCTCGCCGCCGCTGATGATGACGTCCTTCAGGCGATCGCGGATCTCCACGTAGCCGTCCTCGTGCACCACGGCGACGTCACCGGAGCGAAACCACCCGCCGCGCAGGGCGGTCGCGGTCGCCTCCGGATCGTTGTAGTAGCCCTTCATCACGGCGTTGCCGCGGACGCAGATCTCGCCTTGCGTCTCGCCGTCGTGCGGCACCTCGCGGTCGCCGTCGTCCATCACGAGCAGCTCCCCGCTCGTGAGCAGCTCGACGCCCTGCCGGGCCTTCACGACGGCGCGCTCCTCGAGGCTGAGGGCGGCGTGCTCGGGCCGCGGCTCGCACACGAGGATGAGCGGCGAGGTCTCGGTCAGACCGTAGACGTGCGTGAGCTCCCACCCGAGGTCTCGTTCGATTCGCTCGATGGTCGCGGCGGCGGGCGCCGCGCCTGCGGTGATGACGCGAACGTCGCGAGGGGCGCCGCGACGCGCCGCCTCCGGGGCGTGCGCGATCGAGATGAGCACGGTGGGCGCAGCGCACATGAGGGTGATGTGCTCGCGCGCGATGACTTCGAACAGCGTCGCGGGCTCGACCTTCGGGAGGCACACGTGCTTCGCGCCGAACGCGGTGACGAGCCACGTGAACGTCCACCCGTTGGCGTGGAACATCGGCAAGGTCCAGAGGTAGCTGTCGCCCGCGCCGACGGGGATGTGCAGCAGCGTGCCGAGCATGCTGAGATACGCATTGCGGTGCGTGATCATCACGCCCTTCTGCCGCGACGTCGTTCCGCTCGTGTAGTTGATCGTCAGGAGGTCCGTCTCGGCGATCGTGACCTGGCGAAAC
>JAYVXL010000100.1:0-2571 GCA_043785185.1 Myxococcales bacterium | reverse complement strand
CTCCGGAGCGCAAGCCGGAGCCACCGCCGCTCCCGCCGAAGCGGCAGAAGATGCCGTCGATGTCCGACGCGTCACCGCTGCCCGCGCCCGCCGCGAGGGCGATTTCGCGTCCGCCGCCGCCGCCCGGCCCGCCGTCGCCGTCCGCGCAAGCGCCGGCGACGCCGCGGAGCTACGGCAACGAGGTGGCCGCGATGGCCGCGGCGCCGAACGACGGCGCACATGGGCGCGAGCCCTCGGACCCCGAGGTCCTCGGCCCCAAGACCGACCGGCCGCCCCGCGACCCCGACGGCGACAGCCCCGACGCCCAGCCCGAGCTCGAGGCGCGCGAGCTCAGCCCCGGACGCAGGGCGCGCATGGTCGCGCTCACGCTGCTCGACGGCACGTCGCTCGCGCTGCCGACGCGGCCGCGCAGGAAGAGCGAGCATCCTCCGGGCGGCGAGCCCATCGACCAGCTCACGTCGCGCGACCTCATCGCTGCGCTGCGGGCGCTGTCGCACGGCGCGGACGTGAGCGAGATCCTCGGCGACAACGTGCACTGGGAGGCCATGTTCGCCGCGCTCCTGTCGCTGCTCCTCAAGAAGGGCCTGCTCGCGGACTGGGAGTTCGTCGAAGAGCTGCGGAAGATCTGACGGCGCGCTAGTCTTGATCGGAGACTGGGCGAGCTCTAGCCGACCGCGCCGTCGTCGCGGAGCTTACGGATCTCGGCGTCGGTGTAGCCCGCCTCGCGCAGCATGTCGTCGGTATGCTCGCCCTGCCGCGGCGGCGGCGTGTGCGCGCGATCCGTCGGCGCGAGCGGCGTGCGAAATTGCGTGAGCGCGCCCCACGGCGACGGCAGCTCGAAGAACACGCCGCGCGCCGCGAGGTGCGGGTCCTTCGTCGCCTCCTCGGGCGTGAGCACGGGCTCGAGGCAGCAGTCGCGCGTCGCCGCGAAGGCCTCCCACTCGGCGCGCGTCTTGTCGCGGAAGATCGCGGCGAGCTGCTCGCGGAGCGCGGGTTGGTGCGGGCCCGGCACCATGCCCGTCATGTCCGGCGTGAGACCCACGCCCTCGCAGAACGCGATCCAGAACTTTGGCTCGAGGGCGCCGAGGGTCATCGCCTGGCCGTCCTTCGTCGCGTAGGTGCCGTAGCCGGCGAGGCCGCCGGTGAGCGGATCGCTCCCGCGCTGCGGAGCCTGGCCGGCGAGGAGGCCGCCGAAGCCCGCCGCGGCGAAGCCGAGCGCCGACTCGACCATCGACACGTCGACCGTCGCGCCTTCGCCGGTCTGCGCGCGGGCGTGCAGCGCGGCGAGGATCCCGATGACGCTCCACAGCCCGCCGCTCACGTCGGCGAGCTGGAAGCCGGGCACTTGCGGCGGCGCGTCGGCCGGCCCTTGAAACCCGAGGACGCCGGCGCGCGCGAGGTAGTTCAGGTCGTGGCCGGCGCGCTTCGCGAGCGGGCCCGTCTGCCCGTAGCCCGTCAGCGCGCACACGACCAGGCGCGGGTTCTTCGCGCGCAAGGTCGCGTGCGACAGGCCGAGGCGGTCCATGACGCCGGGCCGGAACTGCTCGAGCAAGACGTCGTAGCGCGGGAGCATCCGCAGGAGCGCGTCGCGCGCCTCGGGCTTCTTCAAGTCCAGGCTCGCGCTCCTCTTGTTGCGGTTGAGCGCGAGGAACATGCCGCTCGTCGGGTCGGTCTCGCCCACGAGCGGCGGCATGTGCCGGAGGTAGTCGCCGCCGGACACGTCCTCGATCTTGTCGACGCTCGCGCCCATGTCCGCGAGGACGAGCGACGCGAAGGGCCCGGGGAGCAGCCGGCTCAGATCGAGGACGCGAACGCCCGCCAGGGGCCCTTGGCCGGCCATCGAGGGCGCGGGCTACTTGTAGCCGAAGAGCTTCTGCAGCTTCATCGCGAGCATCTGGTTGCCCGCGACCTTGAGCTTGCCCGCGAAGAACAGCTGCATGCCGTTGGCCTGCGGGTTCTCGATCAGCTTCTGGAAATCCTCGGCCGCGATCGTCATCGTGCAGTCGGCGGCGCCGCTGCCGGGCTTGCACGACGGGCCGCTCGCGGACACGTCGATGTTCCACTCCCCCTCGCCCGTGATGTTCATCTGGTACTTCGCGCCGATCGTCTTCGCGTCGTCCGCGTTCTTCGTGAGCGCAGCCGGAAGTTCCTCGTTGAACAGCTTCTTGATGTCGACGGCCATGGGGACTCTCCTGTTGGGCGGGAGAGTGAATCGCGATTCAGTCGTGCCGTCAAGTCACGTCGCCACGCGATTTCGGCCGGAATCCTTGGCGCGGTAGAGGCGCTCGTCGGCGAGCCGGAGCAGCGCTTGGGGGGCCGCGCCCGACGCCGCGTCGGCGGCCGGATCGATCTGACTGATCGACGCGGCGCCGGCGCTGATCGTCGCTTTGATCCGCGTCTTGTCGTACGAGACGTCGAGGAACTCGACGGCGCGCCGCACGCGCTCGGCGAAGAGCCCCACCTTGGCGTGCTCGATGCCGCGCACGATGATCGCGAACTCCTCGCCGCCGTAGCGCGCGAGCACGTCCTCGAGGCGGATCGTCCCCTGCACCGCCGCGGCGACCGAGCGCA
>JAYVXL010000099.1:0-8518 GCA_043785185.1 Myxococcales bacterium | reverse complement strand
GGAACTCGGTGGTGACCGACGCGGCGAACGCGTGGTAGCCGGCGATGTCGCCTCCGCCGATCGTGATCGTCGCCAAGTTGCCGAAGTTGCCTTGCCCGAGCGTGACGCCGTACTTGCGCGGCAAGAGCGTCGGCCACGGATCGTACGGCTTCACCTTCCACGTGTGGTGCGGAGGCTCGGGCGTCGTCTCCGGGCGCTCGTCCACGAACGGCAGGGCGTCGAGCCACTGGCGCTCGTCGAGCGGCATCGCGAAGAGGTCGTAGCCGGCGTGGGTGTAGCCGACGTACGCGAGCGTCTTGCCGTCGGGGCTCACCTCTGGCTGGAACGCGCCCGTCAGCACGTTGGTGACCTGGCGCAGGCGCCCGGTCGCCACCTCCCACGCGAAGATGTTGTCGATGCCGGTGCGGTCGGAGTGGAAAAAGACGTGCTTGCCGTCGGGCGACCACGACGGCCCGCCGTCCTGCGCGCGGTCGTGCGCGATCTCGACGAACGAGCCGTCCTTCGTGTCGACGACGCGGATGTCGCGGTAGCCGCCGTGCGACCACGCCGAGTACGCGAGGTGGCGATTGTCCGGCGACCAGCGCGGCGTAAAGGCCTGATCGAACGGGCGGCCCGGGGCGAGGTTGGTGACCTCGTCGACGCCGTCTTCGGTGAGGTGCGCGACCTGGAGGTACGTCGTGCCGCGGTGGTTCGACGTGAACGCGACGCGGCGACCGTCGGGCGAGACGTCCGGTTCGACGGCGCGGAACCCCTCGGTGAGGCGCGTCGTCCGCCCTTCGAGGCCGCGCGGCGAACGCGTGTTCGGTGGCGCGCGGAACAGATCGTTGAAGGAGAAGAGGTTCTGGAAAGGCGCGACCGAGTTCCAGAGCGCGCCGCCGTCGGGCAGAAAGGACACCGTCCCCTCGCCGGAGATGCGGATGAGCCGCTCGCGGTCCTGCTCGCGCGCGCCGGTGATCGCGCCCGTCCGCGGATCGCGCGAGACGGGGATCGCGTACATGCCCGCGGTGTCGTGGCCGTCGTCGCGAAAGTAGAGGAGGTCGCCCTCGTGGCCCGACCACGCGCCCTTCGGGATCCACCGCGGGTGCCGCGCCGTCTGCCCCGAGCTCGTGATGCGCACGCCCTGCCGCAGCCCGCGCGCGCGCGCGGCGGCGGCCTGCGCGCCGTAGGTGCGCTTCAGCGTGGCGATCCACGCCGGGTACAGCTCCTCGAACGTGCGCCCGGTCGCGCGGCGCACCGAGCGGTTGAAGCCGTAGGGGATGATCTGCCGACTGTAGTCGTCGATCATGCGGCGGATCGCGTCCTCGCCGTACGTCTCGGCGATCCAGCGCATGAAGAACGAACCGTACAGGTACCAGATGTTCCCTTGCGGCCAGCGGCGCACGGAGTTCGAGAACTCGTCGAGCTCGGCGACGTTGTCCTCGAGCACGTCGGCGCGCATGAACATGTTCCAGATCGCGCTGCGAAGGCGCCCGCCGGCGGTGCGCTTGCTCTCCTCGAACACCGCGAGCCCCTCGAGCGCCCACCGCGGTTGCACCTGGTTCGGCGAGAACGTCTTGCCGAGCAGCGCGTTCGCGATCGCCGGGACGCCGGTGATGTGATCGGTGTGGAGGATGTGCGTGTACTCGTGCGTGACGAGCTCGAGGTACCAATCCTCGGCGTCGCCGAGGGGCGAGAGATCGTCGGGCGCCGTGATGTTGAGGCGCACGGCGTTGTACGGGATCGACGTGGCCGAGCCGTTCGCGCTGTCGGTCTGATCGCCCAAAATGAGCTCGGTCACCTCCGACGGCGCCCAGCCGACGGCGGGCGCGAGGCGGGCGTGGATGTCCTCCGCGAGATCGGCGACGCGCTCCGCGATCGGCCGGCCCTGGGACGGAAAATGGATGCGAAAGTGTGGCGTCTCGATCGTCTGCCACAGGATGCGCGGATCGGTCGCGGCGTCCGCGCGCGGGGCCCCGCCCAGGCACGCGGCGACGACGGCCGCGAGCGAGAGGAGACGGGAGCGCGCTCTCACGGGAGGTGCAGGGGCACGAGGAGCATCGCAGTCTACACGAGGACCGCGTTGCAATGGGCGCCGCGCGGAACGGCGACGACCTCGACCTCAGAGATCGTCGTGGAAGAGCGGCTCGCGGTTGCGGACGTAGCGGTACACCAGCTGCCGCGCCTCGGGCGTAATCTGCGTGAACTGGGCGCCGAAGCCGGGCGGCGCGTCGGCGCTGCCGTCGGACTCCTCGCGCGTCCACTTCACGATCGCGTTCGCCTCGAACTCGTAGCCGCCGGGGAGCGACACCTTGAGGCGCACGGGCGCGCCCATCTTCGGGATCATGTACGTCGACACGAACAGGCCGCCGTGATCGACGATGTCGTTGCCGCTCAGGCCCTTGTAGAAATTCGTCGAGCTGTGGGCGCCCAGGTCGGCGGTCACGACCGGCATGTTGCCCTGCATCGGCGGCGAAGGCACCGGGATGCTCGGCCCCGGCTGTGGCGCGGCCGGCCGCGCGAACGGATCGGCCGCTTGCATGCCGGGCTGCGCGACGCCCTGCGCCGGCTGGAAGGCCTGCTGCGGAGCGCGCTGCGGTTGATGTTGCTGCTGCTGCGGCGGCTGGAGGCCCTGCGCCGGCGGCGGCGGGAACGCCTGCTGCGGCGCCTTCTGCGGCGCCCCTGCCTGCGGCGCGCCCGCGGCCAGCTTCGCGAGCGCGTGGACGAGGCCGAGTGACGCAGCGACCGCCTCCATCGCCTGGGTCACCGCCCCGTGCGTCGCGCCGCCGGCCTGCAGCGCCTGGAGCGCGTGGCGTACGTTGCTCAGCGCGACGTCGGCGTGCGGCGCGAGCTCCCGCCCGCCCGAGCGCTCGATCTGGTGCAGCGCGCCCATGCTCTGGGCGATCGGCGCGGCCAGCTCGACGAGCTTCGGCGGGACGGTGGGGTCGGACTGCAGCGCGTTCAGAGCGCGCGAGAGGTGCTCCCGCGCGGTTCGGGCGGTCGAGACCGGATCGGACATGGACCCGATGCTAAAGGACCGTTTGCGCTTTGGCCATCCCGGAGACGAGTTCCGCGAGCGCGTCGGCGTCGAGCGGCGCGTCGTCGTCGCCGCGGCCTTCGAGCAGGGCCAGCGCGCCGTCCTGTGTGCGTACGACGGCCCGCCCGCGCACGACCGCGCATTCGCCGACGGTGAGCGCGCGGGGGAAGTCCGACACTGGCGCCACGCGTGTCAGCACCAGGTCCTCGCCCCCGAGCGCCGTGACCGCGCCGGGCCAGGGGCTGGCCGCCCGCACGCGCCGCGCGATGCGCTCGGTGGGCCACGTCCAGCGCAGCTCGAGCAAGAGGTCGTCCGGCTCGGGCGCAAGCGTCGCCCGCGCCTCGTCCTGCGGAATCTCGCGCGGCGGCGTCCCCGCCGCGAACGCGCGCGCCGTTTCGCGCAGGAGCGCGAGGCTCGGGCGATCGAGCCTCTTCGCCAGCCGCCAGGCGCTCCACGACGGATCGATCGCGAGCGCGCGCTGGCCGAGCATCGCGCCGGTGTCGTAGTCGGCGGCGAGGCGGTGCGCCGTCACGCCGGTCTCGGCGTCGCCGGTGTCGACCGCCCAGAAGTACGGGTCCGGCCCGCGGTGCCGCGGCAAGAGCGAGGGGTGAACGCCGAAGCCGCCGAGCGGCGCCGCGGCGACGATGCGCGGCGGGATGCGCGTCGTCCAAAACCAGCTCACGACGAGGTCGGGTGCCGCGGCCTCGACGCGCTTCGCCGCGGCGTCGGTGCCGAGGTTCGGCTTCACGACGACGCGCGACGCGCCGATGCGCTTGCGAAGGCGCCGCGTCCCGAGCGCGCCGGCGCGGCAAATGGCCGCGTGGACGATGTCGTGACCATCGCCCGCGAGGAGCAGCGCGGCGAGGGGGAGGCCGAAGAATGCGATGCGCATCAGGGACCGAAGGAGGACGGCGCGGAGGGCGCTCGCGCTCGGGCGAGCGAGGGTACGATCGCCCGAGCGCAATCGCGAGCCTTTCGCCCGACGAAGTGATACCTACATCTCGCCATGGAGAAGAACGGCGTTCTCTGCACGCTCTCCGACGCCCGGCTTCGTCAGATCGAGGGCACCCCCGAGCTCCTCGCGGAGCTCTGCGGGGCCCGCCAGGACTCGGACGTCCCGGGCCTGCTCGATCTGGGCGACACCTGGGACGCGCTCGACTACCTGCTCTCCGATCGTGGACGCGAGCCGCTGCTCGGCGACGCAATCCACGCGCGCAGCGGGCGGACCCTCGCGGCGGCGACGTCGCAAGGTAAGGCGCGCGTGCTCCTCCCCGATCGCGTCGCGCTCGTCTCGGCCGCGCTCGCGCGCCTGCCGCGCGACGTCGTGCGCATCCGCTACCCGTCGCTTCTCGGCAAAGAGATCCACGGCGACTACGGCCAGGACCGCTCGCCGAGCGAGCGCGAGGTGCAGACCATCGCGCGCTCGCTCACGCGCGTCTCGTCCTTGTATGCGCGCGCCGCGACCGCCGGACACGGCATGCTCGCCGTGCTCGTCTAGAAGCGAGCGCAAGCGAGGCAGGCGAGGCAGGCGAGGCAGACGAGGCAGGCGAGGCAGACGAGGCCGCGTCTACGGCGCCGTGCTCTACCCGATGGGGTTCGCGATGATGCCGGTGACCGGCTCGTCGCCGAGCTGCTTCAAGAGCGCCGTGCGCGCCGCGTGCTCGACGAGCGTCCAGAGCTGCGCGCGATCGGTCGATCGCCCGAGGAAGCCGATCGGTATCCGGAAGCCGCCCTTGTCGCGCCGTCCGCCGCCGTACGGGCGGCCCTTGTCGTCGACGCCGAACGCCTGCTCGAGCCACACCGCCGGATCGACGCTCGGCGAGTGCGTGCGGAGCGAGCCCTCGATGAAGCGCTCCCCCACGACGCCGTAGACGACGACGGTGTCGATGTCCTCACGTCGCACGAGAAAATCCGCGGCCTGCGCGATCGTGTCGCGGTCGGAGTCGGACACGAAGCCGACGCCGGCCATCGCGAAGTTGCGCCGCACGACGAGCGCCGCGAGCGCGCGGGCGATGACGTCCATCGCGCTCGGCGCAATGAGGCGGCGGCTCAGATCGGCGAGGAGCTCGCGATCGCAGACCTCGGCGATCTGCGCGGCCGCGCGGAAGTCGACGGCCCGCGCGAGGACGAAGTCGTCGGTGTCGGTCGACAGGCCGTGCATCAGCGCCGTCGCGACGCGCCGGTCCTCTTCCACTTCGACGTCGAGCGGCGCGAGCGCCTGGAGGTACTCGGTGAAGATCGTCGACGTCGCCGTCACGTCGAGCCGCAGATCGACGAAGCGCGCCTTGGGCGGCGCGGGCGCGCGGTGGTGATCGATGATCGACAAGACCTCGTACTGGTCGGCGTCGGTGACCTCTGGATCGATGTCGTACGAGTCGACGAGCGAAATGAAGTCGACGGGCGTGCCGAGATCCTTCACCGCCTTCACCTTGCGCAGCTCGACGTTGAGCAGCTTCACGAGCGCGCGGTTCTCGCGGTGGCTAAGCTCGTGCGAGTAGCCGATCGTCGTCTTCGCGACGCCGAGGCGCGTCGCGATGTGCGCCTGGGCCATCGCCGACGCGATTCCGTCAGGGTCCGGATGCCCGCGCAGCGCGATGAGCACGTGCTTGCCCTTCGCGAGCGCCATCACCTCCCCGAACGCGCGCGCGCGATCGAACGGGGCGGCTTGAGGCGGGGCCACACGCCGGGCAGGTTCGCTCATGGTGAGGCGAATTGTGGCGCTTTTTTGCGGGCGGCGTCGAGGACTTCCCCATCGCCGCGCGCTTAGCGAAGCGCAGAGCAAACGATATGCCGGGCGCCTAATCCAAGCGTTGCCGAGGCCTTAGGCGGGCGCCTCCAGCGAATTCAGGCGGCATCTGCCGGTGGTGTGATCTAGCTTTCGTGCTCCATGCAGCAAGAAGAGGCCGCCGTAGCAGAGGTCGACCGCGCGCCCGCGTCGCCCGCGCGGAGCCTCCGCAGGCTGCTGCTCGCGCTCGTGCCCGCGCTCATCGTCGCGCTGCCGCCGCTGATCTGGGTGCTCGACGCGACCAACCGCGCGTCGCTGACGACGCTCGGGCGCGATCAAGGCATCTTCCAGTACGTCGCGTGGGCGGTGAGCCGCGGGGCGAAGGACTACCTCGACGTTCGCGACGTGAACGGCCCGCTCACGCACATCGTTCATCTCGTCTTCCTGCGCCTCGGCGGCGCGGACGAGCATCGCTTCCGCGTCCTCGATCTCACGGTCACGGGGCTCTCGTTCGCGCTCGCCGGCGCGTGCCTCCCCGGCCTCGGCCGGCGACTGCGCCCGTTGTCCCGCGTCCGCCTGGGCGCGCCCTTCGCGGGTCGCGTGCTCCTGCACGTCGCCTGGGCGTTCGCCGCGTGGGTCGTCCTGTCGGCGCAGTACCTCCAGTACATCTACTGGGACATCGCGCAGCGCGAGAGCTTCTTCGACTGGTTCCTTTTGTCGTCGGTCGCGCTGCAGATGGTCGCGCAGGCCGGCCTCCGTCGCGAAGGCGCGCGCGGTTCGGCGCGCCTCCTCGCCGTCGCGGGCGCGCTCAGCGTCGTCACGTGGTTCGGCAAGCCCACGTTCGTCTTCTTCACCGCCGCGCAGCTCTTCGCGCTCCTGATCGACGACGAGGTGAAGCTGCCGCGCAAGAAGCGCCTCGTCGCGTTCGGGCTCGGCGGCGCGTTCGCCGTCGCCACGCAGCTCGCGTACCTGCTGATTTACGCCGATCTCGGCGCCTTCCTGCGCATCTACTTCGTCGACGTACCGCAGATGTACCGCTTCATCTGGCCGCGCGCCGCCGTCGAGATCTTCTCGCTCCCCGGCGTCAGCACGACGGCGGCGCTCTCATTCGTCACGAGCGCGGCCATGCTGGGCCTCATCTTCGACCGGCAGATGCCGCGCCGCGCGCTCGCCCTCGCGCTCCTGCCGCTGTGCGGGCTCGCCAGCGCCGTCATGCAGCGAAAGGGCTTCCCCTACCACTTTCACCCCGTGAGCGCGGGGCTGCACCTGCAGTGGCTCGCGATCGTCGTGTGGCTATGGGAGAAAGAGCCCGCGCCTCGCCGCGGCCGCGAGGCGACGGGCGCGCGCCTCGCGCCGTTCCTCGTCGCGAGCGCGCTCGCGCTGCGCGTCGCCTTGATGATGCCGATGTCGCCGCACACGACGAACCTCTGGATCCTCACCAAAGCGCGCGACAGCGAGGAGCGAAGCTCGCACGACTACCTCATCTACTTCACGGCGTACGACTTCTTCCCGTGGGAGATGCGGCAGACCGCGGCGTACCTCAAGGAGCACACGCAGCCGACCGACAGAGTCCAGATGTACGGCATGGACCCGTACGTCCTCTTCCTCGCCGAGCGCCTGAGCGCGACGCCGTACATCTACGCGTACGACCTCAACGCCGACGCCGCGCTCGCGGGCGGGCTACTCCCGGAGCCCATCGGCCTCCACCCGAACATGCAGGAGCAGGCGCGCATCACCGCGCTGCGCGACGCGCACGAGGTCGATCTCCTCGCGCGTCTGCAGAAGGCGCCGCCGGCGGCGTGGGTGTTCCTCGACAAATCGCCGCTCATCACGTGGCAGGACGCGTGGCAGGATTTGCGCGAGCACAGCCCGACCACGGCGGCGTGGGTCGCGGAGAACTACGTCGAGACCGCGGCGTTCGAGGCCGATCACGTCTGGATGCGCAGAGACCTTGCGCTCGCGCTGCCGCAGTTGCCGATGCGAGCACCGGAAAATAAGCCGCCGGAGCGGGATGAGGTAAAGTAGCGGGTCCCCATGACGAGCGAGACAACCCCTCTGTCCAGCGCGACCCCGCATCCGCCGATCTCGGCGCAGCTGCCGGTGTCTCTCGCGGCGGGGGCGCCCGAGGTGCCGGACCTGCGGGCCAACGCGCTCTACTTGAACCGCGAGCTGTCGTGGCTCGAGTTCAACGCGCGCGTGCTCGCCGAGGCCGAGAGCGAGAGCGTGCCGCTGCTCGAGCGGCTGAAGTTCTATTCGATCGTCAGCTCCAACCTCGACGAGTTCTTCATGGTCCGCGTCGCCGGCCTGAAGCAGCAGCTCTCCGGCGAGGTCGGGGAGATCGCGCCCGACGGGATGACCGTCGCCGAGCAGCTCAACACGATCGCCGCGCGCGTGCACGACCTGACGCACCAGCACACCGTCGGCCTCGTGAACCACCTGCTCCCGCGCCTCGCGCAGCAGGGCATCATGGTGCTGAAGCCCGAAGCGCTGCCGCCCGACGCGCTCGCCGCGCTCGACGAGCGCTTCGTGAGCGACATCTTCCCGATCATGACCCCGATCGCGATCGATCCCGGTCACCCGTTCCCGCACGTCAGGAACAAGAGCCTGAACCTCGGCGTCATGTTCATGGGCGACGGCACGGCCGAGGCGGGCTTCGGCGTCGTGCAGGTGCCGATGATCCTGCCGCGCCTCATGGAGATCCCGGGCATCAAGGTGCTCGACGGCATCCCGGTGCGCCACGCGTTCGTGCTGCTCGAGGACCTCGTCGCCCGCCACGTCGG
>JAYVXL010000098.1:0-8520 GCA_043785185.1 Myxococcales bacterium | reverse complement strand
GCAGCTCCGGTACGCCGACCGACGGCCCGGCCGACGGGGCCGACGCGGGGGTGGACGCGCCCGTCCTGGTCGCGCCGGGCAGGGACGCTGCGCCGGCGCCGACCCGCGACAGCGCGCCGCCCGAGCCGACAGGGCTCGCGCCGCTGCCCGTCCTCGCGTCGATCAACCCGGACCACGCGACGGCCGGGTCGGCGGGGCCGCCGATCATCGTGATGGGCAGCGGCTTCGTCGCGGCGTCGATCGTGCAGATCGACGGCGCCCAGCTGCCGACGGATTTCATCAGCGACACCGAGCTCCACGCGAACATCCCGTCGTCCAAGGTGCTCCGGGCCGGCACGATCCAGCTCGCCGTCGGCACGGCGCCGCCCGGCGGCGGCCTCAGCGCGTCGGCGACGTTCGCGGTCCTGAACCCGGCGCCGCAGCTCACGATGATCGAGCCCCAGAGCGCCGCCGTCGGCGCATCGGCGACGGACCTGACGGTCATCGGCGGCGCGTTCGTGTCCGGCGCGGCCGTCTCGTTCGACGGCGCGCCGCTCACGACCACGTACGGCAGCCTCTCGAGCCTGACGGCGACGATCCCGGCGGCGATGCTCGGCGTGTCGGGCAACCACGCGGTCGTCGTGACCAACCCGTCGCCGGGCGGCGGCGCGTCGACGAGCATCGCGTTCGTCGTGACCAACCCGACCGTCTCGGTCACGAGCGTGAGCCCCACGAGCGTCACCGTCGGCGCGCCGGCGCAGGCGCTGTCGCTCACCGGCCTCGGCTTCATCGCCGCCAGCGCGGTGTCGCTCAACGGCACGACGGTGCCGAGCACGTTCGTCGACGCCGCGCACCTCACCGCCAACGTCCCGGCGAGCTCGTTTACGACCGTCGGCTCGTTCCCGGTGGTCGTCACCAACCCGCAGCCGGGCGGCGGCGTGAGCACGCCGGTCACGTTCCAGGTGCAGAACCCCGCGCCCACGATCGCCTCGCTCTCGCCGAGCAGCGCGGCGACGGGATCGGGCGACACGCCGGTCACCATCACCGGCACCGGGTTCGGCGCGGCGTCGCAGGTGCTGCTCGGCGGCGTCGCCGCGAGCACCACGTTCGTGGACGGCAGCCACCTGCAGGCGACGCTCAGCTCCGGGCAGCTCGCGACGGCGGGGACGATCGCCGTGTCCGTGACCAACCCGGCGCCCGGCGGGGGCACGTCCGGGACGCTGAATTTCGCGGTCTCCAACCCGGCCCCGTCGATCATGTCGCTGTCCCCCTCGACGGCGCCGGCCGGCTCGGCGAGCGCGTCGCTGACCATCAACGGGAGGGGCTTCGTCTTCGGCGCGACCGCGCAGTTCGGAGCGACGGCGCTCTCGACGACGTACGTGAGCGGCGTCCAGCTCACCGCCACGGTGCCGGGCTCGCTCCTCGCGACCGCCGGCTCCGTCCCGGTCACGGTGACCAATCCGGCCCCCGGTGGCGGCACGTCCAACGCGTCCCCGTTCTTCATCTCGTGCGACACGACCGGCGTGGACGTCGTCCTCGGCGCCGTCGGCACCGTCACGACGCGCCCGCTCGTGTGGACGGGGCCGACGTCGGAGCGCTTCCCCGGCTCCGGCGCGTGCCCGCAGAGCCTCCCGACGACGTCGACCCTTCCCCGCCCGTACCAGGCGTTCATCGTGATGAACGCCACGGCGTCGAGCGTCACGCTCTCGACGTGGGCGGTGTGCACGAGCACCAGCGGCAGCACGCCGGAGAGCGACGCGTTCCTCGGCGTCTACCGCCGCGCGACGGTGCCGATGAGCATCGCCGAGCGCAACGCGTGCACCGGCATCGTCTCGGAGGGCGCGAGCGGCACGCCCGCGGCGGGGAGCCCCGACGCGAACGGCTCGCCGTGGTGCCCGGGTCTCACGGCGGGCAACGGCCGGGGCATGACGCTCGCGGCGTGCGAGAGGGCGGTCGTCTACATCCAGCCGTTCAGCACGACGTCGACCAGCTTCACGCCGCCCGCGCAGATCCGCTTCAAGCCCGAATGAGCGAGCGGCCGCCTGCAGGCGAGCGCGTGCGCGGCGCCCGGGACGTGGCCGCGAACGTGCTCGTGCGCGTCGAAAAGGACACGGCCTTCGCCGCGGCCGCGCTCGACGCCGAGATCGAGCGCGCGGTAGGCCTCGACCCGCGTGACAAGGGGCTCGCGACCGAGCTCGTGTACGGCTCGCTCCGCGTGCTGCCCTGGCTGACGGCGCGCATCGAGCGGCACGCGAGCAAGGGCATCGGCAAGCTCGAGCCGCACGCGCGCGCGCACATGCTCCTCGCGGCGTATCAGGTCACGTTCCTGTCGCGCATCCCCGCGTTCGCGGCGGTGAGCGAGGCGGTGAGCGGCGTGACCGCGCGCGCCGGGGCCAAGGTCGGCGCGTTCGCGAACGCGGTGCTGCGCAAGGTCGCCGCCGACGCCGCGCGCGAGGCGCCGAGCTTCGCGGACGCCGCCGCAGCGTCGCTCCCGGCGTGGCTCGGCGCTGCGCTCGTGCGCGCGCTCGGAGACGAGGGGGCGCGCGCGTTCGTCGCCGCGGGGGCCGCGCCGCCGCCGGTCGGTCTCCGCGTCGAGGAGCTCGCGCCCGGCGCCCGCGACGCGTGGCTCCCGCGCCTCGCGGCGGCGTGCCCGGCGGCGACGTTCGAGCTCGGCGGCGCGTCACCTGTCGCGCTCCTCGCGCGCGGCGCCGGGCGCATCGAGAGGCTGCCGGGCTTCGCCGACGGCGCGTTCATCGTCCAGGAGGAGGGCTCGCAGGTCGTGGGACTCGCGCTCGGCGCGCGCCCCGGCGAGCGCGTGCTCGACGCGTGCGCAGGTCGCGGGAACAAGACGTCACTGCTCGCGCGCCGCGTCCTCCCGGCGGGCTCGGTGGATGCGTGTGATCTGCACGCGTCCAAGCTCGCGCGCCTCCGCACCGAGCTCGCGCGCCTCGGCCTCGCGCCGGCGAGCACGTTCGCCGTGGACTGGATGGCCGGCAGCGGCGACGTGACGGGCCCCTACGATCGCGTGCTCGTCGACGCGCCGTGCAGCGGCGTCGGCACGCTCCGCCGCCGCCCCGACCTCGCGCTCCGGCGCGTCCCGTACGACCTCGTGGCGCTCGCGTCCACGCAGGCCGCCATCGCCGCGCGCGCGGCCGAGCATGTCCGCCCGGGCGGTCGCCTCGTCTACGCCGTCTGCAGCGTCCTCCGCGAGGAGGCCGAGGACGTCGTTCAGGCGCTCCTGGCCGCCGCCCCCGCGCTCCGCGCCGCGCCCTTCGACGCGCCCGAGCTCCGCGCGCTCGCCGGCGACGCGGCGACCCTGCGCCTCCTTCCGCACGTCCACGGAACCGACGGATACTTTCTCGCCAGCTTCATCCGCGAATAAGCTGCGCCTCATGTCCAAGCGAACTCCCCGCCTCGTCGCCGCGCTCCTCTTCGCGCTCCCTCTCGGCCTGCCGCTCTTCGGCTGCGACAAGCTGATGAAAAAGGACACGGCCGACGCGGGGCCCGAGCCGTCCGTCGCCGCCTCGACCCCGGCGACCGCCGCGGCCCCATCCGCCGCGCCGCCCACGCCGGCGACCGTGGCGCCGCTACCGGGCCACCCCACGCCGCACCCGCGCGCGTCGGGCTCGGCGTCCAGCTCGCCGAGCGCCGCCCCCACCGCTTCGGGCGGCGGCCTGCCGCTCCCGATCCCGTCGGCCTCGGGGCTGCCGAACACCACCGGCGCGATGGCCTGCGCGGCCGGCGGCTGCCCTCAGCTCTGCGCGGGCGCCGGCTGCACGGCGTCGTGCGCCGGCGGTCGCTGCCAGCAGTCGTGCATGACGGGCACGTGCGAATTCTCGTGCGCGGGCTCCGGCTGCAACCAGCTCTGCGGCCCGACGGCGAAGTGCACGATGACGTGCGCCGGCGGCGCGTGCAACCAGATCTGCAGCAACCCGGCGTCGTGCACCAAGTCTTGCGTGGGCAAGAACTGCAACTAAGCAGACGAGGAGCCGCCGCCCAAAGCAGCGCTCGCCGCCCTCAGAAGATGACGCCCGCAGGGGTCACCTCGACGGGCCCCGCCTTCGCGCTCAAGACGCCGTGATCGGCGCGCACCGTCGTGCCGTTGCTCATCCAGAGGTAGAGGCCAAGCCCCAGCTCGAGGACACCGGCGGCGACGAACACCGCGCCGCCGGCGAGCATCGCCGTGCGGAAGCCCTTGCTGCCGACGTCCTGGCTCTCGAGCACCGGCGAGATGAGGAGGGCGGTGCCTCCGAGGAGCGTGGTGCCGGTGCCCACGGCCGTCAGCGCCATCCCGGCGAGGCGCGCGGGCGACGAGCCCATCTCCGCGCTCAGCGTCACGCGATCTCTGCTCCGCGGGAGCGCGAACGAGTCGCTCGGCGTGAGGCCGTCGCCGGCGACGCGGTAGGCGTAGTGCGGATCGAGCTTCAGCTCGCACGGCGCGATGCACGCGCTCTCCCAGTGGCTCACCGAGCCAAACGACGTGTCCGAGAACGGCAGCGCGGGGAGCGACGTCGTTCCGACGCGCTTCTCGATCGTCGCGCGTGTGCTGCTCGCTTGGAGCTCCACGGTGACGGTCTTGCCCGCGTCCCTCGCGGCCTCGGGCTTGGCAGCGGTCGCCGCGGGCGGCGTCGAGGCGGCAGCAGGCGGCGACGCCGCAGGAACTTCGTCGTCGGCGCGGGCGCTCCTTGGTGCGGTGAGGATGGCGAGCGTGCCGAGCGAAGCGAGCACGGCGAACGGGGCGAACGACGCGCGGCGAGCGAAGGGCCGGCGCGGACGAGACGGCGAGCGGGCAGACATGGGAACCTCCAGAAGAACGGGAAGGCGAGTCCCGCGGCTCTGCTGGTTCTGTGGAGGCAGGGGCGACCGGTTATGAACGTCGCGCGCCCGTTGCCGGCTTTTCTTTGCGACGGTCATGAGCCCCTGGGTGCCCGATGGACGTCGTTGGGTGCGGAGCTCCGGACCGACGGGCCCTGTGCCGACGAGCACGCGCCGTCCGGACGCTCACTTCACGAAGCGCCAGATCGCGCCGTCGCTTGCGGGATAGTAGACGCTCTCCCGGTCGATGGTGAGGGCGGTCAACGACTCGCCCGTCGTCTCGGCAATCGATCGACCCGGGCCGCCGTCCTTCGGCAGCCGGTAGACGCCTAGACTGTCGTACTTCGCGGCGACGTAAAGGTACGTGCCGTCGACGGCGAGCGCGCCTTCGCCGGTCGCGTGCGCGAAGATGCCCCCTGCCTTGCGCGCGCCGGTCTGCTTGTCGAGGGTGAGCACCGTACCCTTCTCCCCGAGGGCGTAGAGCCCATCACAGTCGGCGGTGAGCTCTCTCGCCGCTTCGGGGCTTGCCGGGAAGTCCGCCAGTGTGGAGACGCGCGTCCCGTCGAGCGATACGCGACGCAGCGTGCCATCGCCGCCCGACGCGTAGACGAATGCTTCATCGGCGGCCAGGCCGTAGGGAGGGTACGCGACGCGGGCGAGCACGCCGCTATTCTGCGGCGTCTTCGGCTCGACCCGGTAGAGGCTCGAGTCGACGATCGCGAACAAGACCCCGCCCCCGACCGCGACGAGCTTGTCGACGGTCCCGGTCACGAAGGCGTACGCCACATTTGGCGTGCACGGCGCGCTGTCGGTCCGCGCGCAGCGCCAGACGGTCTTGCCGGTGGTCCAGTAGAGGCTCGTCTCGTCGGCGGCCAGGTGATCGGCGTTGCCCTGATTGGCGGCGAACGCGGTCGCGGGGCCGGGGACGGCGGCCCGCCCGCGCCAGACCCCATCGAGCGTCGTGTAATAGACGAAAGCGTCGGCGAGGACCATCGACGATACCGCGGGGTTCGTCGCGGCGACGGGCGGCGCGACGCGGATCCGTTCGCACACCGCGGTGTTCGCGCAGGGATCGTCCGTTGGCGCGGCGACGCAAGCCGCCGAGGAGGTCCCCGCGTCGAGCGCGTCGGCGCGCGCGGAATCTCCGTCGAGCGCACCGTCGGACCCGCCGCCGTCCGCAAGATCTTCGCGGTAGCTCGGTGAGTCGATCCCCAGGATGCCGCTGCACCCGACCGCGGTCGCGATGACCAGCAGGAGTGGGGCGAGGACACGCACGACACCAAGCGTACCGAGCCAAAGGGGGGTGAGGAAGAGCAAAGGAATCGCCGCGGGCTTCGGGGAGTCGACAGAACACCGCGCGGTCCTCCTCGGGCGCGTCGACAAGCCGGCGCGAAGTCGGTGCATCGACTGGCGAAGCGCCGCAGGTAAGATTATGGTAGGTTGGTACCATGGTACGAAAATAAGATGAATACTCGCAAGAAGACCGCCGCGCTCGTCATCGAGCGCGTACAGACGGGGGTGCGGCTGGAGAAGCGGGTGCTCAAGGTCCTGAAGGGCTTGGCCGAGTTCCACGACATCTCGCTCGGCGATCTCCTCGAGGGCATCGTGCTGCACGCGTTCGACGGCAAGCCGCCCTTCGGCAAGGAGAGCCTGGCGTGCATCGCCCGGCTGCGCGCCGTCTACGGGCTCGACCTCCGCGCGTCGGCCAGCCACCGCCTTCGCGAGCGCGCGCCGTGACCGCGCTCGACGCCGACACCGCGCGCTTGGTCTCAGGCTTCGAGGACGGCACGCTCGCAGATCTGCCGCACGCCGACCACGTGCGCCTCGCGTGGGCGTACGCGCGCACGCTGCCTTTGCTCGACGCGATCGCCCGCATGCGGGCGGGCCTCGTGCGCTTCACGGCCGCGCGCGGCGCGGCGGAGAAATACCACGAGACGATCACCTGGGCGTTCACCGTGCTCGTCCACGAACGCGTCGCCCGCGCGCGCTCCGTCTCGGAGGGCGGGGGCGACTGGGCCGCGTTCGTCCGCGAAAACGCCGACTTGTTCGACGCCTCCGCGCTCCGTCGCTACTACTCGCCCGAGACGCTCGCGTCCCCGCTCGCGCGCCGCGCGTTCGTCCTCCCCGACGCGCGACGGCTCAGCGGCAGCTGTAGCGCGGGGCGTCGAGGTTGAGGTGCTTGATGATGGTGTCGAAGTTCAAGCTGTTCGACTTCGGGCAGACGCCGTTCACGTCGGCGAGCGCGCCCGAAACGTACTCGGCCTCGAAGACGGCCTTGCCCGCCTGGATGAAGGGCGCGAGCGCGTCGCACTCGTTGAACTTGAAGCACTCCTCGTTGATGTCGAAGTCGACGTCGGCGAGCACGGCTGGAATGTCGGCGAGATCGCTCTTCAACGCGTAGGACATGCCGCGCGCGTGCGCTTCGGCGGCGAGCATCTTGATGAACGCCTGCTGCTCGGCGGAGGTGACGCCCGTGCCCGGGCTATTGGAGACCGAGTCGACGTCGTCGGCCTCGATCGCGTCGCATTTCTTGTCCTGCGCGAGCGCGATGCGCGCCTTCATCGCATCGACGACGACTTGCGGCCGGACGTCGAGCCAAAACTGACCCGGCCAGCCCTTCATCGGGTTTCCGCGATAGGGCGCGAGCGTCGCCGAGTCGGGGCGGCCGGGCTCGTACGCGGTGTCGAAGTAGCAGATGACCTTGCGACCGGCCGCGTGGAGCGCGCGGATGACCGACGCGTCGTTTTCGAAGAGATCGATGTCGTAGACCGCGACGTCGAACGACATGTCGAGCGCGCCGGTGCCGGTTAGCTGCCACTGCCACGAGGTTCCGGGCGCAGGCATCCAGCGCGAGCCGGTCGGCGGAGGCGGCGGGGGAGGCGGGGGAGGCGCCGCGTCGGGGCTCGCCCCGGCATCGTCCGCGGGCGGGGGCGTCTGCGCGTCGGGGGCGCCGCTGTCGAGCGGGCCGGGCGGGCCGGCGTCGCCCGCCGCGCCGTCGCCGTGGCCGGCGTCACGGCCACAGTTGTTGCGGAGCGCTTCGGGGTCGGTCGTCGTGGAGTCGGTGCCCGCCGGCGCGGTGCATGCGGCTTGCGACGTGCAGGCCGCGATCGCGAGTGACACGACGGCGAGGCTCGACATCGCGGCCTTGCGGGAGACGGACGACAGTGGGCTCATGGGGGTCTTGAAGGACGTCATCGTTCACCTCGGACTCACGCCAATGCGCGCGGCGTACCAACGCGAACGCCGGGATAATTGGCCGATTCTGGTGGAGACCGGGGTCTCACCGGTGAGCGCGGTGTCTCACCGGTGAGAGGACGCCCGCGGCAACGCGTCGCCGGATTAGTCGTCCTTGGGCTTCAGACCGAGGCGATCGAGCATGCGGTAGAACGTCGGCCGCGTGATCCCGGTGCGCTCGACGGCCCGTACGACGACGCCGCCGCACGCGTCGAGGGCGCGCGTAAGGTACGCGCGCTCGAAGTCGTCGAGCATCGCCTTCTTCGCCTCGTGGAACGGCATCGACCAGATTTGCTCGGGGGAGCCGGCGGGCGTGTCCGCGTCGAAGAGGCTCTTGCGATCGCGCACGCCGAGCAGGGCGTGGCGGTCGACGACGTTCTTCAGCTCGCGCACGTTGCCCGGCCACGGGTACGTGCGGAGCATGGCGGCGATCTCCGGCGCGAGCTCCGCCGTCTCGTCGCGCAGCGCGCGGCGCAGGAGCATCGTCGCCAG
>JAYVXL010000097.1:0-8527 GCA_043785185.1 Myxococcales bacterium | reverse complement strand
TGCTCCTGAAGCTGTTGGTGAAGGAGGGGCAGACGGTCAAGCTCGGCGACCCGGTGGCCGTGCTCGGCGAGGCCGGCGAAGATCCCGCCGCCGCCCTCCAGGCGCTTGGCGCCGCCGCGCTCGCGCCCGCCGCCGCCGCGCCCGCCGCCGCCGCGCCCCCACGTCGCTCCGCCGGCGCCCGCCGCGCCGACGCCGGCGCCCACGCCGACGACCAACTGCAGCCCTCCGTACTACTTCGACGGGGCGAAGAAGGTCTTCAAACCCGGTTGCCTCTGAGGAGCACGATGAACCTCTCGTCTCGACGGCTCGCGAGTGTGCTCGCGGTCCACGCCCTGCTCGCCACGATCGCCCTGCCTGCCGCCGCCGCCCCCACGAAGGAGGAGTGCGTCGAGGCGCACGGTCGGGGCCAGGATTTGCGGGAGGAAGGGCGCCTCACGAAGGCGCGTCAGGCGTTCCTGGCGTGCAGCCAGCAGAGCTGCCCGGGGCTCGTGCAGGCGGACTGCGCGCGCCTCGCCGACGAGCTCGGGCGCATCGTGCCGAGCGTCACGTTCGTCGCGCGCGACACCCACGCGACCGATTTGCCGGCGACGTCCGTCTACCTCGACGAGCAGCTCGTGGCGACGCGGCTCGACGAGGGCAAGACCTACGACATCGACCCGGGGAAGCACCAGGTGCGCTTCGTCCACGACGGCAAGGAAGTGTCGATGCGCGTCGTCGTCAGCCAGGGCGAGAAGGCGCGCAACGTCATCGCGACCTTCGTCGACGCGGCGGGGCCCGAGCCCGAACAGGGCGCGGCGAGGGCCGGCGCTCCGGCCAGTGCGCCGCAGGCTGCGCCCGAGCCGTCGCGCCCCATCACGCCGCTCCTGGTCGCCGGCGCGGGCGGGCTCGCGCTCGGCGTCGGCGTCGTGCTCGTCGCCGTGGGCATGGGCAAAGTGCCGAGCGCCTGCAACACGTCGACCAAAGAGTGCGCGGCGCCGCCCGGAGACAAGGTGTTCGACGATGCCCACAGCGGCATCTCGCTCGCGAATACCGGCGGCGTCCTCGCCGTCGGCGGCGGTCTCCTCGCGGCGACGGGCGTGATCTGGTACTTCGCGCAGTCTCCGCGTGTGCCCTCGCGCACCGGCAAGCGCGTCGCCCCGTGGCTCGGGCAGGGGAGCGGCGGCGTGAGCTTCTCCGGCGACTTCTAGCCGAAGGCGAGCTCTAGGCTCGTGTAGCCTAGTCGCCGAGGAGTCGCTCGATCGTCCGCGTCGTCATCTCGCCGCGGACGACCTCGTCGTCCCGCAGCAGGCGCTTGTGCAGCTCGATGTTCGTCTTGATGCCGCCGACGATGAACTCGTCGAGCGCGCGTCGCATGCGGTTGATCGCCTCGAAGCGCGTCGGCGCGTGCACGATCACCTTGGCGAGCAGCGAGTCGTAGTTCGGCGGCACGCGCCACCCGCCGTACACGCCTGAGTCGACGCGCACGCCGGTGCCGCCCGGCGGGAAATACTCGGTGATGAGGCCAGGGGAGGGCGCGAACGTCTTCGGATCCTCCGCGTTCACGCGGCACTCGATCGCGTGGCCGCGGAAGCTCCAGGGGCGCGTGTCCGGGAGGTCGAGCTTCTCGCCGGCTGCGGCGCGGATCTGGAGCGACACGAGGTCGAGCCCGGTCACCATCTCCGTCACCGGGTGCTCGACCTGCACGCGCGTGTTCATCTCGAGGAAGTACAGCTTGCCGCTCTCGTCCATGATGAACTCGAGCGTGCCGAGCGTCGTATAGCCGGTCTCGAGGATCGCTTTGCGAATGACCTCGGCCATCTCTTGGCGGCGCTCCGGCGTCATGGCCGGGCTCGGCGCCTCCTCGATGACCTTCTGGTGGCGGCGCTGCAGCGAGCACTCGCGCTCGCCCAGCGTCCACACGCCGCCGTGCTGGTCCGCGAGGACCTGGAACTCGATGTGCCGCGGCCTTTCGACGTACTTCTCGCAGTAGACGTCGGGGTTCTTGAAGCCGGCGTCGGCCTCGCGCGTCGCGGACTGGAAGTTGCTCTCGACGTCCTCGGCCTTGCGGACGATGCGCATGCCGCGCCCGCCGCCGCCGCCCGACGCCTTCAGGATGACCGGGAAGCCGATGCGCTTGGCCTCTTCGAGCGCGTGCGCGCCGTCGCGCAGGACGCCGCTGCCAGGGAGGAGCGGCAGGCCGTACTTCTTGGCGTTCTCGCGCGAGGTGACTTTGTCGCCCCACGCGCGCATCGCCTCGGGCGTGGGCCCGATGAAGGTCACGTTGCACTTGGCGCAGAGGCGCGCGAACTCGGCGTTCTCCGAGAGGAAGCCGTAGCCCGGATGGACCGCCTCGGCGCCGGTGATCTCCGCCGCGCTGATGATGGCGGGGATGTGCAGGTAGCTCTTGCTCGCGACGGCGGGGCCGATGCACACGCTCTCGTCGGCGAAGCGCACGTGCAGGGCGCGCGTGTCGGCCTCGGAGTGTACGGCGACGGTGCGGATCCCCATCTCGCGGCACGCGCGCAGCACGCGCAGCGCGATCTCTCCGCGGTTGGCGATCAGGATCTTCTTGAACATCGCGCGCCGCGCTTACGCCTTCTTGATGCGGAACAGCTTCTGCCCGTACTCGACCGGCTTGCCGGTCTGGGCGAGGACCTCGACGATCGTGCCGGAGTGCTCGGCCTCGATCTCGTTCATCAGCTTCATCGCCTCGACGATGCAGAGCGTCTGGCCTTGGCGGACGACGGAGCCGACCTCCACGAACGAAGGCGCGTCCGGGCTCGGCGAGCGGTAGAACGTGCCGACGAACGGGCTCGTCACCTCGATGCTGTCGGCGTCGTCGGCGACCTCCGCCGCTGCGCGCGCGGCCTGCGCGCCCGCAGCGGGCGAAGGCGCGGGGGCCGCGTGCGCGCTCGCGTGGCCGGGCGCGGCGTGATGCACGACGTGCCCGCGCACGATGCGGATCCGCTCGCCCTCGTCCTCGTGCTCGAACTCGGCGATCTCCTTCTCGGTGAGGAGCGCGATGAGGGAGCGCAGTTTGTCCAGGTCGATGCCGCTCATGGGTGCGAGACGATAATCCGGTGCACCGGCTCGTGCAAAGCCTGTTCGGGCGCGCACGCGCCTACGCAGCTGGGGCCGCGCCCGCGGCCGCGGCTACTTGGCCTGCGGGCGGGCGGCGAGCCGGCGAACGAGGCCCTCGAGGGCGAGGAGGTAGCTGTCGCCCCCGAAGCCAGAGACCTTCGCCACGCACGCGGGGGCGATCTTCGACGTGTGCCGGTAGGCCTCGCGCGCCTCGGGGTTCGAGATGTGCACTTCGACGCACGGGATGCGCACGGCGACGATCGCGTCGAAAATCGCGAGCGACGTATGCGTGTACGCGGCGGCGTTGAGGAGGACGCCGTCCGCCCGGCCGCGCGCCTCGGCCAGCCAGTCGCAGATCTCGCCCTCGTGGTTCGTCTGGCGGGCGTCGACCTTCACGCCGAGCTCTTTGCCACGCGCCTTCAGGCGCCCGTGGAGCTGCGCCAGCGTCTCGGTGCCGTAGATCGCCGGCTCGCGCGTCCCCAAGAGCTGAAGGTTCGGCCCCGAGATGCAGAGGATCTTCATGTGGACCGGGCCCGGTCGCAGACGCTCAGAACTCGGCCATGAGCTTCGGCGCCGCGGTGCGCATCAAGTAGCGCCCCTTGCCGAAGTTGCCGCCCGGCGCCATCGTCAGCGCGAGGAAGTACGTCTCGCCGAGCAGGCGGATGATCGTCACCAGCTTGTCGGTGTTGATCGAGACCTCCTGCGTCGTCCCGGCGTCCAGCATCTCGGCCGCCTTGCGGATCGAGGTGAGGACGACGCCGAACTCCACGCCGACGTTGTTGATGTCGAACGTCGCCTCCTCCCGCACGTACGTCTCGAGCGCGATGCCGCTCGAATCCATCAGGATCCCGGCGAGCGCGCCCTCGGTCTTGTCGACGATCTCGCGGAGCGTTTCTTTGAACATGAGGTTCCGGTCAGAGTAGAGGGGCACGGAACTTCGCGTCAACGCATTCGCGCGGCGGGCCGCCCTTGCTTGGCCTTGGCGGTTCTGTCTTGCTTGAAGGCGCGGGGAGGGCCTAAGTTCCCCGCCCCTATGCGAGCGCGAGCAGGCGATCCGCCCCGCACGATGGCCCAAAAGATCCTGGCCGGGAGGTGCACCGATCCGCTCCTCGCCGGCGATCTCGTCGAGGTCAAGGTCGATCAGATCGTGCTGGCGCGCGCGCCTGCGCGGGCGTTCGCCGAGGGCCTGGGCGCCGGCCTTCGCCGCACGAGCGCCGAGGTCGCCATCGCGTACGACGGCGCGTGCGTCACCAGCGAAGGCCACGCGGGCGAGCTCGGCGCGGAGATGGGCGCCGCCGGCATCGCGATCGGCCGGCCCGGCGTCGGCTTCCCGGCGCCGGTGCACCTCGAACGCTACGCGGCCCCCGCGCGCCTCTGCGTGACCGACGAGCCGCGCCTCGCCGGCGTCGGCGGCGTCGGAATGCTCACGCTCGTCCTCCCGCCCGGCCAGCTCGGCCAGGCGCTCGCGACCGGCAGCGTCTGGCTGCGGCCGCCGCGCAGCCTCCAGGTGCTCCTCGGCGGGAAGATGCGCCCGTTCGTCTGCGCGCGCGACGTCGCCCTCGAGCTCATTCGCCGCGGCATCGCCGACGCCGTACGCAAGGTCGAAGAGCAGCACCAAGCGCCCGTCGTCCTCGAGTTCGCCGGCCCGTCGGCGCGCCTGCTCAGCGTGCAGGAGCGCAGCGTCATTTGCGGCCTCGCGCCGCAGCTCGGCGCCGCCGCGGCGATCTTCGTCGGGGACGAGCGCACGGAGGTCTTCCTTCGCGACCAGCGCCGCTCGAAGGCGCACCGCGCGCTCGCGCCCGACGCCGGCGCGCCGTGCGCCGAGGTGATGAACGTCGATCTCGCGGCGGTCGATCCGCTCGTCATGGACGAGGCCGGGCAGGTGCGCGCGGTGCGAGACCTCGCCGGCAAGCCGGTCTCGCAGGTCGTCCTCGGCGGCGACGGCGGCGTCACGCTCCGCGACTTCTTCGCGGCGGCGGCGCTCCTCAAGTCCAAGCGCGTCCCCGCCGGCCTCGACTTCCTCGTGCCTGTGCCGTCGCGCCAGACCCTCGAGGTCCTCGCGTCGAGCGGCGCGCTCGCGGATCTCATCGCGACCGGCGCGCGCATCGTCGAGCCCGACTCGCGCGTCGTGACCGGCGAGCTTTATCCGCCGCGCCACGGCGGCGTGAGCCTGCGCACGCAGGAGCCGGAGCCGCGCGCGGCGTCGCCGTTCGTCGTGGCGTCGGCCGAGACTCTGGCGTGGGCCGTGGCGAGCGGCGAGGTCGGGGACCCGCGCTCGTTCAAGCGCCCGGTGCGCGTCACGGTCCCGCGCACGCTGCCGACCGACGACGTGCTCGTCGTCCGCGGCAAGGCCCAAGACGCCGCCAAGAAGGCGAGCGTTCCGCCCGCGCCCAGCGCAGGCACGCCGTGGCGCGCCGCGCTCACGCTCGACATCGTCGACGCCGCGAACGGCCTCGCGGTGAACGGCAAGCCCGTCGCGGTCGTGTGCACGACGCTCGACGAGGTGCGTCAGCTCGCCGTGCGCGCGGCGGATCTCGCGACGACCGTGCGCGCCGTGCTCGCGCCGTTCATCCCGAGCGGGCTCGTCGCGGTGTTCAGCGGCCTCGGCATCGCGGCCATCCAGTACGACCCGGCGACCGCCAAGGGGCTCACCAAGGGCACCCTCGCCCTGCCGGCCCCCGCGCAGTGGGGCGAGCGCGGAACGACCGCGGTGACCCACGGCGGCGTGCGCATCCCGCTGCGCTGGCTCGCGCTCGGCGCCGAGCGCGCGTGGGCGGGCGCCGGCACCGCACGGCCCGCGCCGGCCTCGAGCGCCGCGACCCCGGCCGCGCGTCGTTAGCGGGCCTCGTTCGGCGCGGTCAGAGGTAGGGGCTCTTCTCCGCGCCGCGCGCCGCGCCGCGCGCGTGCGCGAGGAGCACCTCGTCTCCGCGCACGGTCACGAAGGCCTCGCGCGTCTCTGTGACCGCCTCGTGCGGCCCGAGCATCACGACGGCGCCGCGGCCGGCCTCGTCGCGCAGGTCGACGCCGACGAGGAAGCCCTTCGCGTCGAGCAGCGCGCGCCGGCCCGTCCCCGCCGCGCCGGGCGCCGTCAGGTGGAGCGTGTCCGTGGCTTCGTCGTAGCGCAGCGCCTCGGCGTGGACCTCATGAAGCATGTCGGCAAAGGTAAGGCTCCTTTTCGAACTTGGCATGCCGCAACACCGAAAAATCGTGGCATCCTAGGCCTCGTGTCGACAAAGGGACGACTGACCCGGCAAGAGCTGGGCTGGCTGCTGACCCAAGAGGCGGCCAACGCGGCCGACCGTCTACGCTCGGGCGTTCAGGTGCTCCGCACGAACGCGCCGCCCCCGTCGGTCGAGGTGCCGGTCCTGCCGGAGATCCCGGTCGAGGCCTCCCTCGACGCGCTCGACGACGTGATGAAGATGCTCACGTCGCTTCACAGCAAGCCGTCGAGCACGCGCGGTCGCCGCGGTCGCATCGACCTCGCGTCGCTCCTCTGGGAGGTCGCGCCCGACGCGCGCGTCGCCATGGAGCCGGGCAGCGGCACCGAGGTGAACGGGGACGAGGGCGAGCTGCGCCGCATGTTCCACGTCGTCCTCGGCCACGGCACCGGCGCGGGCTCGCACGTCTCGATCAAGCGCGACGGCGAGGAGGTCCGCCTCTCCGTCACGCTCGGCCCCGACAGCTCCGCGATGGCGGACACCGAGCGCGCGTGGCTGAACAGGATGATGATTCGCTACGGCGGCCGCCACGAGCTCGAGGGCGGCACCGAGGCGCTGGTCTTCCCGGCGGACGGCGCGTACGAGAAGAAGGAGCGCGAAGAGCTCCGCAAGGAGCTCGACGAGGCCCGCAAGCAGGGCGAGGCGTACGCCCGCGAGCTCGCGCAGGTGTTCGCGGCGGGCGAGGAGACGCCGTCGCCGTCGACCTTCCCGCCGTCGCCGGGGCGCGACCGCTTCCCGATCGTGGCGCAGCTCGCGGGCGCGATGGCGTCGGAGATGCGCAACCTTCTCTTCCCCATCGTCCGCGATTTGAAGGGCGCGCGGCCGACCGACGAGACGCTCGAGGGCGTGCGTCGCCGCCTCATGCAGGTCCAGGACTTCCTCGTGGGCCTCGCCGGCATCGGCGAGCTCGACGCGAACGAGCTGCCCATCGAGGTCGACTTCTGCGACGTCGCGCGCCACGCCACGCGCGCGCTCGGCCCGCGCTCGGACAAGGGCGGCGTCACGCTCAAGCTCGTCACCGTCCCGGAGGGCTCCGACACGCGCGCCTACGGCCGCTGCGCGCCGCGCTCGGCGAGCGCGCTCATCCGCGAGCTCGTGGCGCAGGCGCTCTCGGCGACGCCGCAGCAAGGCGCGGTCACCGTGACGGTCACGGCGGCGGGTCACGGAGAGGGCGAGAACCTCGGCACCCGCGTCACCGTCGACGACGGCGGCCCTCCGCTCCCCGCGAGCGCGCGCCGCGCGTTCCTCGCCCTCGAGATCGATCCGGGAACCTACGGCCGCCCGAGCAGCTTGCCGCTCTACATCTGCGGCGAAATCGCCTCGGCGCAAGGCGCCCTCCTCGAGCTCGCCGATTCGCCGAGCGGCGGCCTGCGCGTTTCGGTCACTTTCCCTAAGTAGGATCTCGGGGTACCTTCTTCTGCGAGCATGAGGATCCTCATCGTCGAAGACTCCGACTCCATTCGTCGGATGATCGAAGCGCTCGTGTCGGCGCGGGGTCACGAGGTCAAGGCGGTCTCGAGCGGCGCGAAGGGCCTCGAGGAGGCGTTCGAGTCGACGCCGGACGTCATCCTGCTCGACCTGAACCTGCCCGGTTCTTATGACGGCTTCCAGGTCTGCGAGCGGGTCCGCGCCAACCCGCTCACGCGCAGCGTGCCGATCCTCATCATCAGCGCCACGAGCGATGATGACGCCAAGCAGCGCGCCCTCGCGGCAGGCGCGACGGCCTACTACACGAAGCCGTTCAGCCCGATGGCGCTCCTCAAAGAAATCGAATCCATCCGGACGAAGCAGCGCTCGCAGCCCGACCCGTAGCCGTCGCAGCTGTCCTGAGCCGAGCGCTCAGGCCTAGCCTTGCCTCCACCGGCCCGAGTCTAGAGCAAGTTGAGCAGCCGCTTGGCGCGCTCGCCGGCGGCGAAGACCATCTCCTTCGCCTCCTCTGCCGGAATCTTCAGGCGCGCGGCCATCTCGGTGAGAAACGCCTGCTCCTCCGCCGAGAAGTCGTTGTCGACGAAACAGAGGAGCACGGCGTGCTGGAGGAGCACGCGCCGATCGTCGGCGGAGAGCTCTTGGAGGTCGATGTCCTCGAGCGTCTTCTTTTGCGACGCGTAGTCGTGGATGGAGCGCCGCTCGGCGTCCGTCGCGCTGTACGCGTCGAGGAGCGCCTCGAGCGTCTCCTTCTCCTTGGCGGCGAAGACGCCGTCTGCCCACGCCACGGGGACGAGGGCTCGGACGATGGCCATGTCCTGGTC
>JAYVXL010000096.1:0-8535 GCA_043785185.1 Myxococcales bacterium | reverse complement strand
GTTCAAGGGCCGGAACCGGCCCTGGAACGCCGCCGAACCGCGTTCGACGTGTCGCGTCATGCGCGCCGCCCTTTTCAATCGTCCGCGCGACGGTATAGTCCGCCACCCAACCCGACGGCGCGCCTCCCGTTTGCGGAGCGCGGTCGACACAAGAGGAGCCGCCCGTGATCATCGGAGTCCCCAAAGAAATCAAGGTCCGCGAGTACCGTGTCGGAATGACCCCCGCGGGCGTGCGCATGCTCACGTCGCGCGGTCACAAGGTCCTCGTCGAGAAGAGCGCGGGCGAGGGGAGCGGCATCAAGGACGCCGAGTACGTCGCGTCGGGCGCCACGATCGTCTCGACCGCCGCCGACGCCTGGGGCGCGGAGATGGTCGTCAAGGTCAAGGAGCCGCTCCCGGCGGAGTACGGCTTCTTCCGCGAGAACCTGATCCTCTACACGTACCTCCACCTCGCCCCGGAGCCCGAGCTCACGCGCCAGCTGGCGCTGAAGAAGGTCGCGAGCGTCGCGTACGAGACGATCGAGATGGATGACGGCTCGCTCCCGCTGCTCCGCCCGATGAGCGAGGTCGCCGGCCGCATGGCGGTGCAGGTCGGCGCGACGTGCCTCGAGAAGGAGAAGGGCGGCAAGGGCGTGCTCCTCGGCGGAGTGCCGGGCACCCGCCGCGGCCGCGTCGTCATCCTCGGCGGCGGCGTCGTCGGCCGTAACGCCGCGACGATCGCGATCGGCATGGGCGCGCAGTGCACCGTGCTCGACGTCCGCGCCGACACCATGGCCTACCTCGAGGACGTCTTCGGCGGCGCGATCGAGACGCTCTACTCGAACCCGCACAACATCGAGCAGGCCATCGCGCGCGCCGATCTGGTCGTCGGCGGTGTGCTCGTCGCCGGCGCGCGCGCGCCGAAGCTCGTGACCGAGGACATGCTCAAGCTCATGGAGCCGGGCAGCGTCGTCGTCGACGTCGCCGTCGATCAGGGCGGCTGCATCGAGACGTGCCGCCCGACGACGCACGACAACCCGACGTACGTGGTGCACGGCGTCGTCCACTACTGCGTCGCGAACATGCCGGGCGCGGTCTCCCAGACCTCGACGTGGGCGCTCACGAACACGACCGCGGGCTACGCCGTGAAGATGGCGGACATGGGCCTCGTCGAGGCCGCGAAGGCCGACCGCGCGCTCGCCAAGGGCCTCAACGTGTACAAGGGCCAGGTCGTGTACGAGGCCGTCGCGCAGGCCCACAAGATGGAGTACGTGCCGCTCACCAAGCTCCTCGGTTGAGCGGAGCGGCGCGCGTGAAAGAGCTGGGCGATCTCGTCCGGGGCGTGCGGCTCCTGTCGCTCGACGCCGGCAACACGGTCATCTTCCTCGATCACGCGCGCCTCGCGGAGCTCGCGTCGCGGCACGGCCTCACGGTCACGGCCGCGACGCTGACCCGCACCGAGGGGGCCGCCAAGCGGCGCCACCTCGAGGGGAAGATGGTCGACGTCGCGTGGTCGCACCGTGACGCGCCGGGCGCGCGCGGCTGGGGGGCGATGGTGGCGACGATCCTCGTCGAGGCCGGCCTGCCCGAAGCGGCCGCGCCCGCGCTCCTGGACGAGGCCTGGCCGCTGCACGTCGCGAAGAATTTCTGGAGCCTCGTCCCCGACGGCTTCGGCGCGGCGATCGAGCGCGCGCGCCGCAAGGGGGTCCAGATCGTCCTCGTGTCGAACTCCGAAGGCATGCTCGCGGAGCTGTTCACCGAGCTCGGCATCGTCGAGCACTTCGACCTACTCCTCGACAGCGGCATCATCGGTCTCGAGAAGCCCGACCCGCGCTTCTTCGACGTGGCGCTGAAGAAGCTGCGCGTCCCCGCCGGCGAGGCGCTGCACCTCGGGGACATGTACTCGACCGACATCGTCGGGGCGCGCGCCGCGAAGATGCGCGCCGCGCTGATCGATCCGCACGGGCACTACGAGGGTCTGTTCCCCGACGTTCCGCGCGTGGCCGGCGTGGTCGCCGTCGCGGACGCGCTCGCGCGCGCGCCGTCTTTCAGTTGAGCCACAAGAAGTAGCGGAGCTTTCGGCCGAGCGACTCGTCGCCGTTCTTCAGCTCGCCGGCCATTCGCGCGAGGCGGCGCGGGAGCGGCGAGGGGCGCATGCGGGCTGCGTACGCGTCGCCGAGGACGGAGCGGAGCGCGGCGTCGGGGTCGCGTTCGGCGTGCTCGAGCGCGTCCTCGTCGAAGCGGAGATTGCGCGGTGACGAGAGCAGCCTGCCGACGTCGACGAAGCCGTGCGCGGCTTGGCCGCGCTCGCCCGCGAGCATGGCGAGCTCCGCGACGTCGAGCCCCTCCTCGCTTCGGACGAGGCGCCGCACGTCGCCGAGCACGCCCGACCACGTGTCGTAGAGCGCGTCGTTGACCGGCAGCGGCAAGGGGTGGCTCTGCTGCCGTGGGCTCGGGACCCACTCGCGATCGTCGTCCTTCTCGGCGAGGTAGGCGGCGCGCGCGTGGTCCGAGTGATCGAGCCCCTCGAGGATCCGGTCCCGCGCCGCGCGCATGCGGCCGGCGTCGGCCAGCTGCACGACACGGCCGCCGCCCTCGCGCGAGCGCTCGAAGGAGAGGGTGTCCTCCCAGCGGTACGCGAGCGCGACGTCGAGCAGCGCGCGCTGGAACGCGACCATCGCGCGCGCCCACGAGACGTCACCGACGTCGAGGCGAAACGTGGGCTTTCGACGGGGGTCGCCGGCGGGCAGCTCGTCTCCCTTCGCGTCGAGCTCGATCTCGAGGAGCCGCTCGTCGCGGCGGTTCACTTCGCCGTCGTGGTTCCAGTCGCCCGTCCAGCACGCGATGCAGAGCTCGAGGGCGAAGGCCTTGTCCTCTTCCGCCACCGCCAGATCATCGTCGACGCGCGCGAGCGCCGCCTCGGCGTGGGCGAGCGACGCGCGCAAACGGGCCACGTCGATGCGCTGGCGGAGGAAGCGCGTGAGCGCCGGGAGCACCTCCGCCGCGAGCGCGTCGGCGCTCCGCTCCCACGTCGCGATCGCGCGAACGCTGCGGGCGAGCGCGTTCTCGTCGTCCTTCGCGAGCGCCTCGTCGGCGGCGCGGGCCGCGTCGGCGAAGCGCCCGCCTTGCAGTAGGACCACCGCCGGTCGCGCGCTCGCCTCGCGCTCGGCCGGGGTCTGCCGCGCCCCACACGAGGCGGCGAGGATCGCAAAGAACGCGAGCGTGCGCCTCTTCATCCAAACAGCCTACGCGCGTTTCGCCGCCGCCACCCCGCGTGCGTGGGCCTTTGGCTCGCGCCGAGCTACACTGCGCGCATGCGTCACGTCGCTTCCGGCTCGTCCCTTCTCCTCCTAGCGTCTCTCCTCGTCAGCAGCGCGCTCGCGTTCTCGGCGTGCGGGAGCTCCTCTCGTGGCGCCGGCTTCGGCGGCGACGACGCGTCGGTGAGCGACGCGAGCGGAGCCGAGGGAGGATCGTTCGCGGGGCTCGACACGCTCACGGTCTCCCCCGCGACCGCGGAGCTCGTCGCCGGCGACGCGCCGACGACCGCGGCGTTCACGGTGCAGGCGAAGTTCAAGGACGGCTCGTCGCGCGACGTGACGTCGCTCGTGACGTGGCAGGTCAGCCCCCCGACGCTCGTGACGATGAACGGCGCAGCGGCGACCGCGACGGGGACGCTCGCGGGCGACGGGCAGGTCATCGCGTACGCGGACGCCATCAGCGCGAGCGCGCAGGTGCACGTGAAGCTCGTGAAGAGCGTCCTCGCGCCGGGCACGCCGGCCGGCGCCCCGCAGCAGCTCACCGGCGCCGAAGACCCGACGCTCGCCGCCCGGGTCGTCTACCCGCTCGACGGCGCGCTCTTCCCGCCGAACGTCGGCCCGCCCGACGTGCAGTTCACGCCGGCCGCCGGCACGAGCGTCTTCGACGTCGCGTTCGCGAGCGCGTCGCTCGACGTGCACTTCTACACGCCGTGCGCCAAGGTCGGCGCGACGGCGGGGTGCAGCCTCGTCCCCGACGGCAAGACGTGGAGCGCCATCGCGGCGACGCTCCGCGGCGGCGATCCGGCGACGGTCACCGTGCGCGCCGCCGGCGCCGCGGCCGGCAAGGTCGGCACGACGACGCTGAAGATGCAGCTGGCGGCCACCGACGTCGCCGGCGGCCTCTACTATTTCAACACGAAGCCGCAGCCGCTCGCCGACGGCGGCGCGTCACCGCCCGGCATCTTCCGCTACGACTTCGACAACGCGCGCCACGAGCCGTTCTTTACGCGCGACGCCTGCGCAGGCTGTCACGCGCTCTCGCGCGACGGGACCAAGGTGCTCGCGCCCATCTGCACGCTCGAGCGCGGCTGCGGCCGCCCGCTGCAGCTCGCCGTCGTCGACGTCGCGACCGGCCACGTCGACACGCCGCCGTTCCCCGTCGGCGACACCGACACGCTCGCGTGGTCGCCGGACAACAAATACTACGTGACGACGCCCTCCTGCGCCGGCGTCGATCCGAACCCGCCGCACGGGTGCGCGGGCGGCTACTCCGGCGGCGTGCTGACGCTCGTCGACGCCACGACCAACACCGCCGTCGGCAAAGTGCCGGCGGGCGCGGGCGCGATGTACCCGGCGTTCTCGAACGACGGCAACCGGCTCGTCTACGCGCGCGGCGCCAAGTACAACGCCCCATTGTCGATCGAGAGCTCGAGCCTCTTCACCGTCGACTTCACGGCCCCCACCTGGGGCGCCGAGAAGGCGCTCCTCACGTCGGCCGGCGAGAACAATTACCACCCGTCGTACTCGCCGGATGACGCGTGGGTCATCTTCGCCCGCTCGACGTGCGACGCCGGCGCGCCCGCCAGCGACTGCGATTCGTACGACGATCCGGGCGCGCGCGTGACGGTGGTGCCCGCGGCGGGCGGCGCGGCCATCGACCTCGCGAACGCGAACGGCGCGGGCAAGCTCGACAACTCGTGGCCGAAGTGGTCGCCGTTCAAGGGCAAGTACAAGGACGGCGATCTTCTCTGGCTCACCTTTTCGAGCGCGCGCGACTACGGGTACCGCACCTACGACGCCGCCGGCAATGCGACGCACCACCGGCAGCTCTGGGCCGTCGCGTTCGATCCGGCGCGCGCGAAGGCCGGCAAGGATCCGAGCTTCGCGCCGGTGTGGCTTCCGTTCCAGGACACCGAGACGTCGAACCACATCGGACAGTGGACGACGAAGGTGGTTCCCGGCCCGAAGTGACGGCCGCTCACGCGCGATCGGTGAGCAGCTCTCGGCGCGCGCGGAACGTCTCATCGAAGCGCGCGCGTACGCGCGCGACGACGGCGGGCTCGGCGACGTCGGGGTGGCCGGAGCGGTAGGGAGGCTCGGGATCGTACTCGAGGCCCAGCTGGATCGCCTTCGCCACGTCGTCGCCGGCGAGCTCCGCGGCGAGCCGCAGGGCGAAGTCGATTCCCGCCGTGACCCCGCCGCCGGTGATGCGGTTGCGATCGACGACGACGCGCCGCCGCACGGGCTTGGCCCCGAACATGGGCAAGAGGTCCATGAACGCCCAGTGTGTCGCCGCGTCGTACCCTGACAGGAGGCCCGCGGCGCCGAGCACGAGCGCGCCCGTGCAGACCGACGTGACGTAGCGCGCGCCGCGAGCCTGCACGCGAAGGAAGGCGAGGACGCTCTCGTCTTGCATGATCGCCGTCTGTCCGGCGCCACCCGGTACGAACAGGACGTCGAGCTTCGGGCACCCGTCGAGGGTCGCCGTGGGGCCGAGCGAGAGCTGCGAGTCGGCGACGACGGAGGCCAGCGTCTTCCACACGAGGTGCACCGTCGCGTCGGGCACCCGATGGAGGACCTCGAACGGTCCGGTGAGGTCGAGCTGGGTCAGGCCGGGGTAGAGCAGCATTCCGATGTGCGTCGTCATGGCGGTGTGTCCTCCTTTCTCGGATCTACGACGTGGCGCGATGGCATGAATGACGTAAATGCGTCATTAAATGCCATGCGTGTGATTCTCGTCGCGTTCGAGGGGGCGCAGGGCCTCGACGTCTTCGGCCCCGCCGAAGTGTTTGCGGGCGTCGCGCGCCACGAGGATCGCGCGGGGTACGAGGTGGTCGTCGCGTCGCTTGGAGGGGGCCTCGTCCGCGCGACGTGCGGGGTCGCGCTCGCCACGCGTGACCTCCGCCGCGTGCGGCCGCGCCGCGGGGACACCGTGCTCGTCGTGGGCGGAGAAGAGGACGCGATTCGCCTCGCCGTGTCGACGGCGCCGCTCGTGGCGTGGCTCGCGCGCGCCGCGAAGGTCGCCCGGCGCGTCGGCTCGGTGTGCTCGGGGGCGTTCGTGCTCGCCGCGGCCGGCGTCCTCGACGGCCGCAGGGCCGCGACGCACTGGTCGGCGTCCGCGCGCCTCGCCGCGTTCCGGCCGCAGATCGACGTCGACGCCGACGCGATCTATGTCAAGGACGGCCGGGTGTGGACGAGCGCCGGCGTCACCACCGGCATCGACATGGCGCTCGCGATGGTCGAGGAGGACCACGGGCGCCGCGTGGCCGACGCCATCGCTGCGCGCCTCGTGCTCCACGCGCGAAGGCCGGGGTTTCAGGCTCAGTGGAGCGAAGCGCTCGTCGCGCAGAGCGAGGCGTCGAGCACGCTGGGGCCCGCGATCGCGTGGCTTCGGCAGAACCTCCGTGCCCCCCAATACCTCGGCGGCCTGGCGCGGCGCGCGGGCATGAGCGTGCGCACGCTCCACCGCCGCTGCGCGGACGAGCACGGCACCACGCCGGCCAAGCTCGTCGAGCGCCTCCGCGTCGAGCACGCGCGCACGCTCTTGGCGACGACCGACCTCGGTACCAAGACAATCGCCCTGCGCGCCGGGTTCGGCACCGCCCAGCGGATGGCCCGCGCGTTCGACCGCACACTCGGCGTCGCGCCGCGCGACTACCGGCTCGTCCGCGGCGCCGCGCGGGCTCTCACGGCATGAGGAGGGAGCTGGCGTCTCGCCGGCTTCTTCGCGAAAGCCCGCGGGCAGAGTGGTAGGCTGCCGGTCCTCCATGGCAAAGACGAAGCTCATCGCGCTCCTCCCCGGCGACGGCATCGGCCCCGAGGTGATCGCCCAGGCGCGGCGAATCCTCGACTTTTACCGCGAAACGCGCGGCCTCCCGCTGGAGCTATGGGATCTCGACCTCGGCGCCGCGCGGTTCATGCGCGATGGAACGACGTACCCAAAGGACGTCGCCGACCGCATCGCGAACGAGGCGAGCGCAGTCCTGCTCGGCGCGCTCGGCGATCCGCGCGCGAAGAGCATCGAGTACGCGCGCGACATCCTCTTCGGTCTCCGCTTCGGCCTCGATCTCTACGCGAACATCCGTCCCGTGAAGGCGCTCGCCGATCGCCTGGTGCCGCTCAAGGGGCGCACGGCGAAGGACGTCGATCTCACCGTCTTCCGCGAGAACACCGAGGGCATCTACGTCGGGATGGGCGGTCAGTTCAAGCGGGGGACGCCCGACGAGATCGCGATCAACGAGGATCTCAACACGCGCAAGGGCGTCGAGCGCCTCATCCGCGCCGGCTTCGAGTTCGCGAAGAAGCACGGCAAGACGCGCGTGCACATGGCGGACAAATCCAACGCGATGAAGCACGCGCACGAGCTCTGGTACCGCTGCTTCTTCGAGGTGGCGAAGGAGTACCCTGGCATCGAAGCGCACCACGTCTACGTCGACGCGCTCTGCCTTTACCTCGTGCAGGATCCGTCGCCGTTCCAGGTCGTCGTGACGTGCAACCTGTTCGGCGACATCGTGACGGATCTGGGCGCCGCGCTGCAGGGCGGGCTCGGGATGGCCGGCAGCGCGAACGTGCACGCGTCCGATCCGTCGCGCGTCGCGATGTTCGAGCCCGTGCACGGCTCGGCCCCGCCGCTCGCGGGCAAGGACGTGGCGAACCCGCTCGCGTCGGTGCTCACCGTGGGCATGATGCTCGCGCACCTCGGCTGGCCCGAGGAGGACGCGCGCCTCGAGCGGATCGTGGCGCGCGCCATCGACGAGAAGAAGTGCACACGCGACGTCGGCGGGGAGCTTGGCACGCGCGAGGTCGGCGACTGGGTGCTCGCCGAGCTCACGCGCGCGTTCTGACCGCTCCGGGTCGTCTCAGAGGCAGGTGTGGCCGGTGGGCGACGCGCACGCGCCGCCGCCCCCCGCGAGCGACACGCAGCACCGGCTCGTGCAATCGCTGCTCGTGGTGCAGCCGGCATGGCACGAACCGTCGTCGGTGACGCACTTCTGGCCGAGGGGTCCGACGCCAGTGCCGGACTGGCAGCACTGCGCCGTCGCCGTGCACGCCCCGCCGGGGCCCGAGCACGTGCCGCCGCTGCCGCCGCTGCTGCTACCGCCGCTGCTGCTGCCGCCGCTGCTGCCGCCGCTGCTGCTGCTGCCCGGGCACGGCGACGTGCGCGCTTTGCACGCCGAGGTGTCCCCGGTGCTGAAGCACTTTTGGAGCGCCGGCTGGTCGGGGCAGTCGAAGTAGCTGCTGTTGCGGCCGCAGCAGAACGAGCTCGTGCTGCCGCTGCTGCTGCTCGTAGTACTGCCGC
>JAYVXL010000095.1:0-2584 GCA_043785185.1 Myxococcales bacterium | reverse complement strand
CGCGAGGCGAGCGCCTCGGCGGCTGTCGAAGACGGCCGGAGCGGCGGCGAACCCCTCCTCGGCGAGCTCCTCGAGCTGCCGCTCGAGCGACGTGTAGTGCGCGAGCACGCCGTAGTGGTGTGCGCTGAGAGGCGCGACGGCGAAACCCTGGCCCCGCTCCCCGCCGCGACGGATCTTCGACCAGTTCACGAGATCGAGTGGGGCCCCCGCGAGCTGCCGAACGGCCTGCCTCGCATAACCGATGGCGCTGTAAGGAGGCCAGACCCTGACCTTCCACGGACGCTCGCGAAAGGACGGCCCGTCGATGTTCAGGGTCGAGAACAAGAAGACCCCGCGAGCCGCGAGGACCCGGCGCACCGCGCGGAGGACCAAACGGCGGTCGGCGTGCGAGACCGCGTCGATGCCGTTGTAACTGAACACGACCATCGCGAAATGCGCTTCGGGGTATTGCGCGAGCGAGCGAGCGTCTCCGACCGCGAGCGACGCGTGGGGGTACGCCCGGCGGCTGGCCTCGACCATGGACGGGAGAAAATCGAGACCGCGGTACTCGCCCGCGATTGGCTCCAGGATCGGCACCGTCCGACCCATGCCGATCCCGAGGTCGAGGATGGCCTTGCCGCGGACGTCGGGGAGCGCGTATTCGAGGGCCGCGCGCTCACCCGGATCGGTGAACGCCGCGCCACGCTGGAGATCTCGCTGCGCCGGGCTCTTCGACCAGGTCGCTCGATTCAGCTCCTCTTGGCGCGGGCTCGACATCGACGGGCAAGAGAGCCATCCCACGCGCGCAGGCTCGGCGCAAGGTGAGATCACGTGGCCCGCGGCACCACGATCTTCGTAGGCGACGCGGCGTTGAGCGGGAGGACGTGTCCGTGGGGCGCCGCCAAGCTCGACGTGCGCAACGTGACCTTCCGTTCGCCGCCCGGCTCGATATGGAAAAAGTCGTCGTCCGCGGCAAATCCTCGGGCGTCGAACGCGACGGCGAGCGCGAGTCTCTTCGCGCGCACGGTGACCCGCCAGGACCCGGCCCCTGCGGGCTCGGCGATCGCCTCGACGCCGAGGTCGGCCGAGCGCGCGTGCGGCGGGCCCTGCGGAAAGTAGAACGCGCGGCCGAGGCAAGCGCCGGTCGCGCGGTCGACAAGAGTGCCGAGGACGAGATCGTGACCGGGCGGGCCGAAGCGATACGCGTACGTGGTGTCGGTGAACCGGCCGAGGACGGCGTCCGCATGCACGGCAACGACGCCGCGCGGCGGCACGGCCAGCGGGGCCGCCCCCTCGGCGACCCTCGTGTCCCCGCGGAAGATCGTGACGCGCACCTCGGCGTCGAGCGGCCGTGGGCCGTCGTTCACCGCGTGGAGAGCCACGCCGTTCAGCCCCTCGTCGGTCGCGAGCAGAGCGACGGGCGCGAGGGCCCGGGCCAGGTAGTGGTACGCGGCTTTCGGCCGACCCCGCGCGTCGACCACGCCCCAACCTGCGCCCGCCCAGAAGTCGCGGAGCATCCAAAGGAGCCCGCCCCGGCACTCCGACCCCGCGCGGCGCCACTCCGAGAACACGGCGAGCATCACCTCGCCCGTCACCACGCGCCCCAGCTCAAGGTAGCGGGCGACATCGGTGATCCGCATCGCCGTAGGATCGACATCGAAGAGGCTGCGCAGGTAGTGATCGCGGACGTCATCGAAGTCCCAGGAGGCTCCTCGATCGCGCGGGATCCGTGACTTCCAGCGCGGGTCGGTCGTCGCGACGCGGTCGTCGCCGAAGAGAGTCTCGATCGTCTGGTCGCACGGCACGTTGGCGAACGCGAGGCACTCGGCCGCGAAGCGTACGCGCGCCCGTCGCGCGTCTTCGATCGGACGCCTGTACGCGCCTACGCCGAAGTAGTGGGAGACTCCTTCGTCGACATGAAACGGCAGCGCGCCGCCGTCTGGCGTGCTCGCGAGGTACGGCACGTCCGGGCGCGCCGCGCGCGCGACGGCGGGGAGGGTCTCGTGGAAGAGCGCGCTCGCGCATGCGCCCTTCGGCGCGCCGACCATCGCGGCCTGCTGCCCGACCTCGCTGTTCCCACAGAGGAGAGCGAGGCTAGGGGAGAGCTGGAGCCGATTCATGACCTCTTCCGCTTCGCGCTGCACCGACCGCGCGAACGCTTCGTCGTCGATCGGATAGTCCATGTTCGCGAACATGAAGTCTTGCCAGACCAGAATCCCGAGCTCGTCGCACACGTCGTGGAAGAGGGGCGACTCATACACGAACGTCCCGCCGACGCGGAGCATGTTCATCCCCGCGCGCGCGACCGATGCAATCGCGGCGCGGAGCTCGCCGGCATCGTCGGTCAACCCGACGACGTCGAGCGGCGTCCACACGGCGCCGCGCGCGAAGACAGGCACGCCGTTGACACGAAATCCGAAGCCCCCGCCTCCGCGCTCGAGCTCGATCGTGCGAAAACCCGTGCGTCCGAAGTCGAGCTTCAGGACGCCGCGATCGGTGCGGAGCGTCACGGCGACGTCGTGAAGCACGGGCTCGCCGTGCGTCGCCGGCCACCAGAGGGCGACGGCGGGAATCGTCAGCGTGCCGCGCACCGACACCGCGCCGT
>JAYVXL010000094.1:0-2590 GCA_043785185.1 Myxococcales bacterium | reverse complement strand
GCCGACGGCGCTCGGCGGCATCGGCGGCAAGGGCGCCGCGGCGCTCGCGGACGCCGGGATCACGAGCGTCGCGGACCTCGTGTGGACGCTGCCGGCGGCGTGGGACGACCTGCGCGCGCCGCTCTCGGTGAGAGCGGCCCTCGAGCGCGCGGCGGCCGCCGAGGCCGGTCCGCCGCCGCGCCTCTGCGTGCACGGCGTAGTGAAGGCGAGCGGCCTCGTGCCGATGCGCGGCCGCCGGGCGGTGCGCGTCGTCGTCGCGGACCCGGACGATCCGCGCGCGACGCTCCACGCGTGGTGGTTCTTCGCCGCGCACGGCGTGCTCGCGGCGGCGACGGTGGGGACGCCGTGCCTGCTCGTCGGCCGCATCCGCAAGGATCCGGGGAAGCCCGCGCGCGCGGCGCACCCGGACTTCCTCCGCGACGAGCCGGCCGCGCGCGGCGTGAGGCCGCGGTACGCGCGCCTCGGCGTCCCCGAGGCGATCGTCCGAAAAGCCATCCGCGAAGGGCTCGCGCGCCTGGGCGAAGTCCCCGACCCCGTGCCGCCCGCGATCGTCCGGCGCGAAAACATGCGCCCCGCGGCCGCCGCGCTCGCGGCCGCGCACGCCGCCGCGCCTGCCGATGCGGATCGACCGATCGATACCGAGGCCATCCGCGCGGCCTTCGATCGCCTCGCGTGGGCGGAGGCGTTCACGCGCGTATGGGCGCGCGTGCGCCTGGTCGAGGGGCGCGGCGCGGCGCCCGTCCTGCCCGAGCGCCCTGATTTGCTCGCGCGCATCCGCGCCGAGCTCGGGTTTCCGCTGACGCCCGGGCAGGAGGCCGCCATCGCCGACGTGACGCGCGAGCTCGCGCGGCCCGAGCCGATGCGACGGCTGCTGCTCGGCGACGTCGGGACGGGCAAGACCGCCGTGGCGCTCGCCGCCGCGGCGCAGTGCGTCGGCGCGAAGGCGCAGGTCGCGATCCTCGCCCCGACGAGCGTGCTCGCGGAGCAGTACATGGACGCGGTCGCGCCGCTCGCGCGCGCGACCGGCGCGTCGATCGCGCTGGTCGCGCGGGCCGAGGGCGCGCAAGGGGCGGCGGCGCTCCGCCGCGCGAAGGACGGCGTGGCGCGCGGCGCGATCGACGTCGCGATCGGCACGCACGCGCTCCTCTCCGAGAGCGTCGTGTTCGCGAACCTCGGGCTCGTCATCGTCGACGAGCAGCACCGCCTCGGCGTCGCCCAGCGCCTGTCGCTCGTGCAAAAGGGCGCGCGGCCGCACCTGCTTACGCTGAGCGCGACCCCAATCCCGCGCACGCTCGCCCTCGCGCTGCGCGGCGAGCTCGACACCTCGATCCTCCGTGAGCGCCCGCGCGGCCGCCCGCCCGTCGCGACCGAGACGCGCCCGCGCAGCGACGTGGACGCGATCGTGCGCGACATCCGGGCCGCGACCGCGCGCGGAGAGCGCGTCTTCTTCATCTCGCCGCGCATCCAGGTCACGGGCGACGACGACGACGCGGACGAGTCCGCCGGCGCCGTCGCGCGCGCGGAGGAGCTCTCGCGCGCGCTCGCGCCGGTGCCCGTCGCGCTCGTGCACGGCGGCCTCTCTGCGGAAGCGAAGCGACATGCGATGCGCGCGTTCCGATCCGGAGAGGCGCAAGTCCTCGTCGGCACCACGGTGGTCGAGGTCGGGGTCGACGTGCCCGAAGCCACGCTCATGCTCATCGACGGCGCCGAGCGCTTCGGCCTCGCGCAGCTCCACCAGATGCGCGGGCGCGTCGGCCGCGGCGACGTGCCCGGCCGGTGCGTGCTGCTCCACGACGAGCCGCTCGAGGGCCTCGCCAAGGAGCGCCTGGCTGCGCTCTGCCGACTCTCCGACGGCGGGGAGGTCGCGCGCGCCGACCTCGCGCTCCGCGGCGCCGGCGATCTCTCCGGCACGCGCCAGCACGGCGCGGCCGAGGAGCTCGCGTTCCTCGATCCCTCGCTGGCGCCGCCGTGGCTCGCCCGCCTCGAGCCGGACGCCCGCGCCGTCCTCGCCGCCGACCCCGAGTTGCGCCTCGCCGAGCACCGGCTGCTCGGCGCCTTCGTCCGCCGTTTTGGTCACGCAATCGCCGTCCGGGAAGAGGCAGGGTAAGATCCAAGAGGCGATGGCGCACTCCCCCCGAGCTCTCTTCCGCGCAGGCCTCCTCGCGAGCTCGCTCGGCCTGGCCTGCGCGCTCGCTTCGGCGTCGGCGCGCGCGGACGAGGCGAGCGCCGAGGACCGCGCCGCCGCGGCGCGCGAGTTCGCCGAGGGGCAGCGCGCGTTCGGCGCCGGCGACTACAAGCTCGCCGCCGAGCAGTTCGAGGCCGCGTACAAGCACAAGCCCCACCACGCGCCGCTCTGGAACGCCGCGCGCGCGCGCCAGCGCATGGGCGACGCCGCGCGCGCCGCCAACCTCTACGCGCGCTACCTCCGCGAGGCGCCGCCGAGCACGCGGGACCGCAACACGGCGATCAGCGCGCTGCAGAAGCTCTCCGCGAAGCTGGGGCAGCTCGAGATCACGAGCGTCGGCCTCGAGGCGGTGAAGGTCGATCGCGAGCCGGCGATGGACAAGAACGTGTACGTGAACCCCGGGGC
>JAYVXL010000093.1:0-8582 GCA_043785185.1 Myxococcales bacterium | reverse complement strand
CGTGGATGATGGCCTCGATGCCGTACTGCTTCAGCTCGTTCAGGATGTCCGGCACCTTGCTGTTGCGCAGATCGTTGCAGTCCTCCTTGAACGTGAGGCCGAGGATGCCGACCTTCGCGCCCTTCACGCCGTGGCCGCCGTTGATGAGCATCTTCACCGTGCGCTGCGCGACGTACGGGCCCACGCTGTTGTTGATGCGACGGCCGGCCAGGATGACCTCCGGCTGGTAGCCGAGCTCTTGCGCCTTGGTCGTCAGGTAGTACGGGTCGACGCCGATGCAGTGCCCGCCGACGAGGCCGGGGCGGAACTTCAGGAAGTTCCACTTCGTGCCGGCCGCCGTGAGCACGTCGCTCGTGCGGATGCCCATGCGATCGAAGATGAAGGCGAGCTCGTTCATGAGCGCGATGTTGATGTCGCGCTGCGTGTTCTCGATGACCTTTGCGGCTTCGGCCACCATGATCGACGGCGCCTTGTGGATGCCCGCGTCGATGATCGCCCCGTACGCGGCGGCGACGCGCTCGAGGGTCGGCCCGTCCTCACCGGAGACGACCTTCGTGATGCGCTCGAGCGTGTGCTCGTGATCGCCTGGGTTGATGCGCTCGGGTGAGTAGCCCAGCTTGAAATCGCTGCGCGCGAGGCCGCTCACGCGCGCGAGGATGGGGCCGCAGATCTCCTCGGTGACGCCCGGGTAGACCGTCGACTCGTACACGACGACGGCGCCCTTGGTGAGCGCCTTGGCGACCGTCTCGCTCGCCTTGATGACGGGCGTGAGGTCCGGCACGTTGTTCTTGTCGACCGGCGTGGGCACCGCGACGACGAAGAACGTGCAGCCCTTCATCTTGGCCGGATCGGCGGTCATCTCGAGGGTGGTCTTCTTCAAGACCTCCTCGGGGCACTCGTGGTTGCGGTCGTAGCCGCGGCGAAGCTCGTCGACCTTCTCTTGGTGGATGTCGAAGCCGACGGTGCCGGGGAACTTGCGCGCAAACGCGAGCGCGACGGGCAGTCCGACGTATCCGAGGCCGACGCAGGCGATCCGCTCACTCATGGCTGCTCTTCCTTTGCTCCGAGTATGGCCCGCGGGGCGACCGCGAGGAGACGGTGAGATTCGTCCTTTCCGGCGAGAGACTCAAGCCTCTCGATGGCGCGCTGAACGGTTTCGCAGTCTTCCGGGCGGTGGGCGTCCGAGCACGCCGCCTCGTAGGCCTGCTCCCCGAGCAGCTTCTCGGCGGCGGCCTGCGACCTTCGGCCGTACTTGCCGACGAGGGCGCACACGTCGAGGAGGAGGAGCGCGCCGGCGTCGAAGAGCGGGTCGAGGCAGCGGTCGTCCTTCCACACGGGGCTGTACCGCTCGGGGTGCGCGAGGACGGCGCGGAGTCCCTTGCGCTTCAGGTCGACGAAGCGGGCCTGCAGGTTCATCGGGAACGCGTCGGGCGGCAGCTCGACGAGCGCGGCGGTCCCCCCCGGATAGGGCAGGCCGGCGCCGCGGCGGAGGCGCTCGAAGACGACGTCGTCGAACCAGTGCTCGCTCGCCAGGTGGACGCCCGGCAAGCCCGCCTCGCCCGCCAGCGCCGGCTGCATGCGCGCAAAGGCCGCCTCGAGCGCCGCCTTGTCGTTGTCGAACATGCCCGGGCGCATGTGCGGCGTGGCGACGACCGTGTCGAAGCCGCAGGCGCGAAGGCCGCGCAGCATCGCGAGGCTCGCGTCGTCGCCGCGCGCGCCGTCGTCGATGGCGCTGATCCAGTGGCAATGCAGATCGACGTAGCCCCGCACCCCGTGGGTTTACCACCAAAAAGCGGCCGCGTGAGGCCGTTGCCGTTTCGGTCGCGCGCGCTTTCGCTCTATTCTCCCGTGAGATGGCCGCCATGAACCCGCTCACGCGCGAAGTGGTGTTCAAGATCGTGTTCTACGGCCCTGGGCTCGGCGGCAAGACGTCGACGCTCGAGTACATCCACGCGGCGACCAAGCAAGAGCACCGCGGCAAAATGGTGAGCCTCGCGACGCCCACCGATCGCACGCTGTACTTCGATTTTCTGCCGATCCGCGTGCCGCGTGTGCGCGGCATGGGCGTGCGGCTGCAGCTCTTCACCGTGCCGGGGCAGGTGCACTTCGGGGCGACGCGCAAGCTCGTGCTGTCGGGCGCGGACGGCGTCGTCTTCGTCGCGGACTCGCAAGCCGGTCGCGCGGAGGCCAACCGCGAGGCGGTGGACGACTTGGTCGCCAACCTCGCCGAGCACAACCGCCGCCTCGAGGACGTGCCGCACTCGTTCCACTGGAACAAGCGCGACCTCGGCGACCTCATGCCCGTCGAGGAGATGGAGCGCCGCTTCAACCTGCACGGCGCGCAGTCGATCGAGACCGTCGCGACGCGCGGCGACGGCGTCTTCGATGGGCTCGAGCGGATCACGCGCCTCGTCTTGCGGGGGTACGAGGCGGAGCTGCCGCGGACGCCGGATTTGCCGGGCCTCTCGAGCGAGGTTGGGATCGAGGACGCGATCCGCAGCCTCGCCGAAGCGCCGCCTCACGGCGTGACTCCGTCGCGGAGCGAGCCGGCCTCGGCGCCGCCCGTCGTGTCGTCGGCGTCGGCGTCGGCGCTCCCGCGCGCGGAGAGCGTCCCGTCGCCGGGCGCGGGCTCGGGCATGCGCCAGGCGTCGGGTCCGGCGCCGGCGGTGCCGGGCCAGGGCGCGCGCTTCTCGCTCGCCGACGTCTGGCCCGAGTCGGAGCGCGAGAATGTCCGCGCCGCCGAGGCGCTGCTCGCCGCGGGCGACGCCGGCAACGCGATCCTCGCGTGCGATCTGCTCCTCGCGCGCGTGCTCGCGGGCGCCGCGGCGTTCGCCGGCACGAGCGAGGCGCCGCGCGATCCCGGTCTCGTCGCCGTCCTGCTCGGCCTCGGCGGCGCGCGGTACCTCACGTTCCGCTCGCGCGTGCGCCTCGCCCGGCAGAAGGAGGCCGTGACGATGAGGGAGGCGTACGAATGCTTCGCGCTGGCGCTCGAGGCGCGCTTGGCGCGCGAGAGGCTGTGACGCGTGCGCGCACAGGCACGCGCGGATTCCGCCGAAGCGCTCGCCCAGCTTAGCTTCGCTACCTTAGCTAATAGCTAGAACAGCTGGCCGAGCCGCTGGACGATCCCGCGCCCGCTGAAGAGCGCGCGGAGGGCCTTGCGCATGAGGCCGTACGTCTTCTCCGTGTACGGGAAGCCTGCGGGGTTGCTGGACGGCATGGCGAAGCGGTCGTAGTTCACGTGGCGCGTCTCGGCCATCTCGCGGAGCGCGTCCTCGCCATGGATGCGCCCGAAGCCGCTCTGCTTCACGCCGCCGAACGGCGCCTCGGTGATGGCGTGGTTGATGAGCACCTCGTTCACGACCACGCTGCCGGCCTCGATCTGCTCGGCGAGGCGGCGGCCCTTGGCGCGATCCTTCGTGAAGACGTACGCGTTGAGGCCGAGGTGCGAGTCGTTCGCGAGGCGCAGCGCCTCCTCCTCGCTCGCGACCTTCTGGACGCCGACGACCGGGCCGAAGATCTCCTGCTTCATCACCGTCATGTCGTGGTTGCAGTTGGCGAGCACCGTCGGCTCGAAGAACTGCGCGTCCGGGCCCATCGCGGCGGGGCGCTTGCCGCCGCAGACGAGCTCGGCGCCCTTCGCGAGCGCGTCCTCGATGTGCTTCTCGGCGATCTCGATCTGCTTCGGGAAGATGATCGCGCCGACGTCGACGAAGCCCGCGCCCGGGTCGCCTTGTTTCAGCTCGCCCACCAGCTGCTTCACGCGGCGGACGAGCGGCTCGTACACGCTCTCGTGCGCGTAGACGCGCTCCACCGAGACGCACACCTGGCCGGAGTTCGCGAAGCCGCCGAGCACGATCGCGCGCGCGGTCGTCTCGAGGTCGCAGTCCGAGCACGCGATGAGGGGCGCTTTGCCGCCGAGCTCCATGACGCACGGGATGAGCGCGGCGCCGCACGCCGCCGCGACGCGCCGACCGGTGTCGACGCCGCCGGTGAAGACGACCTTCTGCACGCCCGCCTCGATGAGCGCTTGGCCCGTGGGTCCCAAGCCCGTCACGACGCCCAGCAAGTCCTCAGGGAGGCCGGTCGAGTCGAAGATCTCTTTGGCCTTGAGCATGATGAGCGGCGTCACTTCGCTGGGCTTCACGACGGCGGCGCTGCCGGTGACGAGCGCCGCGAGCACGTCGCCCATCGGGATGCTGAACGGGAAATTCCAGGGCGAGATGACGCCCACGACGCCGCGCGCGGCGTAATGCAGGTAGCTCTTTCGGTGCTTGAAGAGGTGCAGCTCGATCTCGCGCGGCGCGAGGATGCGCGGCGCGTTCTTGCAGTAGTAGGTGAGCAGATCCGCGATCGGGATGACCTCGTGGATGAGCGCCTCGTGGCGCGGCTTGCCGGTCTCTTTGGAGAGGAGATCCACGATCTCGTCGGCGCGATCGACGATCGCGTCGCGGAAGCGGAGGAGCCGGTCGCAGCGCTCCTCGATCGGGAGCACTGCCCACGCCTTGTGCGCCTTGCGCGCGCGCGAGACGACCTGCTGCACCTGCTCGGCCGTCATCACCGGCACCTCGCCGAGGAGCGCGCCGGTGCCGGGCGCGTAGCTCTTGATCGTCGGCGCGCCGCCGCTGGCGGCGGTCGAGCCGTTCGTTCCGTTGGTGTGCGTGCTGACGGCGCCCATGGTGGCCTCGACGGGTTCGGGTGGAGCGGTGGAGCGGAAACCTAGCACGGGCGCTGGCCGTCAGCTGCCGCGGCCACCCGGCATGGGCCAGAGAGACCAGAGGAGCGCGGCGGGCAGGAGGAGGGCCGCGACGCCGGCGAGGACGAGCCCGTAGCTGTGCGTCCGGTCGAGGACGACGCCCATGAGCGGCATCAAGACGATCTGCGCGAGCGACTGCGCCGATGCGCCGAGCGCTCCGACGCGCGCCGAGGCTTCGACGGGGTTTCGCGCGAGCGAGTCGGCCGTGGCGAGCGTGAACAAGCCGCCGGCCCCAAGCATCGCGACGGCGGCGAGGACCGCTCCCCACATCGCGCTCGGCGCGAGCGTCACCGCGCAGATGGTCGAGCCGAGCGCGGCCGCGAGCATCACGTAGGCCACGTGCGATCGTGGCCTGTCCGAGCGGCGATCACGAAACGCCGCGAGCCACCCGAAGCCGACGGCGCCGGCATCGAAGAGGAGCGGCGGAAACCACAGGTAACGCGCGAGCTCGTCTTGCGGCGCGTGGAAGTGCTCGACCAAGAGCTGCGGCGCCCAGTTGAAGACGAACAAGGAGAGCGGCGCGACCAGGAAAATGAAGAGGACCTGCCGGTGGACGGCCCGATTCCGGAAGATCAGCCCCCACGGGACGGGCGGCGGCGCCGAGGCGCTTCGATCGGCCGCGAGGGCCGCCTTGCGCGAGCCGCCCGTCGCGAAGAGCCAGAGCGGCACCCAGAGCAGGCCGCAGAGCGAGGTGCCGACGAACGCGAGCTGCCAGCCGAAACTGACCTTGAGGCCGATGGCGAGCGGCGCGGCGATCATGGCGCCGAAGGAGCTGCCCGTGAAGACGAGGCCGACGCCTGCCGAGCGATCGCCTGGCCGAAGCGCCTGGCGGACCGTGCGCGTCGCGCCCGGAAAGCTCGGCGACTCGGCCGCGCCGAGCGCGAGACGGAGGGCCAGGAGGACGGCGAACGATGGCGCGAGCGCGTGCAGCGCGCTCACGCCGGACCAGACGACCACCGAGATGGCGAGACCGCGGCGAGCGCCCATGCGATCGAGCAGCCACCCGGCGAGCGGCGCGCCGACGAGGTAGGAGAGCCCGAACGCGGCCGTCAGCATCCCGTATTGCGCGTGGTCGATGTGGAGCGCCTCGCGGACGGTCGGCGCGAGCTGCGCGAGGGCCTGCCGGTCGATGTAGCTGACGGTCATCGCGAGCGTGGCGACCACCGCCACGAGCCAACTCGCGCGACGCGAGAGTGCGGCGACGCGGGGCGCGACCATCCGGCCCGTCGTATCGCAAACGCGCGCAAGATTGCCGGGCTCTTGTGCGCAGCGCGGCGGAAAGGTGTAGGATTCCGTTTGGGATGGCCGAATACCTGGCGTCCGACGACCTGGTCGACGACGAGTCCGAGCTCGCCGCCGAAAAGCTCGCCCGGGGCACCCGCCTCGGTCGCTACGAGCTCCTATTGCCGATCGCCAAGGGCGGCATGGCGCGCGTTTGGGCGGCGCGTCAGCACGGGCAGCGCGGGTTCACGAAGGTGGTCGCCATCAAGACCATCCTGCCGCACCTCGCGCGCGATCCCGAGTTCGAGCGGATGTTTCTCGACGAGGCGCGCATCGCCTCGATGGTGCACCACCCGAACGTCTGCGAGATTTACGAGCTCGGCGAGGAGGGGCGCGTTCTTTACCTCGCGATGGAGTGGGTGAACGGCGAGTCGCTGGCCCACGTGCTGCGCGTGAGCGGGCAATGCCAGCCGCTCGACCCGCGCGTCGTCGCGCGCATCGTCAGCTCCACGTGCGCGGGCCTCCACGCCGCGCACAACTTGGAGACGGACGACGGCACGCCGCTCGGCGTCGTGCACCGCGACGTGTCGCCGCACAACATCCTCATCTCGGCGGACGGGCACGTAAAGGTCGCCGACTTCGGCGTCGCCAAGGCGCTCGGGCAGTCGCACGGCGCGACGAGCGCGGGCCAGCTGAAGGGCAAGATCAACTACATGGCGCCCGAGCAGGTGACCGGCGCGGCCGTCGATCGAAGGAGCGATCTGTTCAGCCTCGGGTGCGTCCTCTACGAGGCGACGACCGGGGTGCAGCCGTTCCACGGGGAAGGGGACCACCAGGTCATGCACCGGCTGATGCAGGGGCACGTGCAAGCGCCGTCGGAGCTGGTCGCGCACTACCCCCGCGAGCTCGAGACGATCGTGATGCGCGCCCTCTCGAGCGACCCGGACGGGCGCTACGCGACGGCCGAGCGGATGCGCACGGCGCTCGAAGAGTTCCTCGCGCGCGGTCCGGTCGTCACCGAGGTGCATGTGGCCGGCGCGGTCAAGGCGCGGGTCGGCGCGATCCTGGGCAAGCGGCGAGAGCGCATCCGCGCCGCGCAGAGCAGCGTCGAGCGCGTCGACCTCGGCTCGGAGGCGCCGCCCATCGTGGACGCGCTGACGCCGTCGGCGCGCGGCCGCTCCGGCAGCGGCGTCATCCAAGCCCCGCGCCCTCCGCCGCCCTCGCAGGACGAAGGGCCGCCGCCCGGATCGCTGCGCGCGCCGCCGCCCTTGTCCGCGGCCCCGAACGCGTCGCGGCGTGGCCTGCTCGGGCCGCCGTCGTCGCGCGTCCCTCAAAAGGTGCCTTCGCCGCCCGCCGCGCAGATGCCGTGGGAGGGACCCGGGCGGCCTCCGCTCCCGTCCGCGCCGCCGTCGTGGGAGGCGCCGCCGCCGCCTTCGTATCAGCCGGCCTTCGACGCGCAGATCTCGAGCCGCGCGCGGCCGTCGCTCCCGTCGTTCGCGCAGACGGATCCGGGGTCGCACTCGCACTCGCGGCCGGTGCCGGCGCCGCTCGCGGCCGACGGCGCGCCCACCGCGCCCTCTCTCGACGGCGGCTCGAACGCCGCGCTCGCCGCCACCCTCGGCGCCGTCGCGCTCATCGCCGCTGGCGCGATCGGGTTCTTCCTGTGGCGCGCGCGGGTGCCGGCGGTCGCCCCCGCCACGACGTCGAGCGTCACCGCGCCGCCGGCGAGCGTCGCCCGTGCGGAGACGCCGGCGGTGGCCGACACGTCGATCACCGTCGAGAGTGTCGAGCCCGTCATGTTCGTCGTCGCGCCGGACGACGCGCTCCTCATCGTGGACGGCGCCCCGCAGGCGCCGGGCGTCCGCGCCGTCGCGCGCAAGCCCGGGCAGACGGTGACCGTCATCGTCCGCGCCCCCGAGCACGAGGACGCGAAGGTCGAGATCGACGACGCCTTCACGAACAAGACCGTCGTGATGAGGCTGACGTCGCTGCGACGGCACCGCGAGCGCAGAAGCGATCCGCTGCCGGCCAACCCGTACTGAGCGCGCGGCGGCGTCTGGGGTGGCGGCGCGGGCGGCGCGGCGGCGCTGCTGATTCGCCGGCGAGAGGCTGCTACGCTCGCGGAGGTGAAGCGCGCCCTTGCTTGCGTCCTCGTCGCCTCGCTCACGGCGGGCTGGGCCGGCGCTGGCGGCGTCGCCCTCGCGGAGGAGCCGCCGCCGGACGCGGCGACCGAGGCCCGCACGCAATTCAACCAGGGGACCTCGGCGTACCGCGAGCGGAAGTTCGTCGAGGCGGCGCTGCACTTCGAGGCGGCGGCGGCGCAGCGCCCGCACGCCGTCACGCTCTACACCGCCGCGCTCGCGTGGGAGCAGGCGAACAAGCCCGACCGCGCCGCGGACGACTTCGCGCGCGCGCTGGAGGTGCCCGGCCTCTCGACGCAGCAGGCCACGAACGCGCGCGAGCGCGTCGCGGCGCTCGAGAAGTCGCTGGGCACGGCGCTCGTCGTCGGGGCCGTTGGCGCGCGCGTCCAGCTCGAAGGGCTGACGGAGGTGGCCGTCCCTGCGCGGCTGCACGGCGTGCCGGGCACGCACAAGCTGCTCGTGCGCTT
>JAYVXL010000092.1:0-2593 GCA_043785185.1 Myxococcales bacterium | reverse complement strand
CGAAACGGGCCCGGGCGACGCCCACGCCTCGATGGCGAGGAGCACGACGACGGCGAGCGCGGCGTTCGACGGCAGGTCCACGTACGCCGACGCCGCGTGGGTCTGCACGAGCGGGATCGCGAGGAGCGCGAGCACCGACACGTGGAACGGCACCGCGAAGCGGCGCCGCAGGAACCAGGCGAAGAGCGGCACGCTGGCGAACGCGACGAGGTTCGTCGCCGGCGCGTGCCCGGTGATCTTCCACAGGAGCCCCTGCAGGAGCTCGCCGAGCAGCGGGAAGCCCGCGAAGCGAGCGCGGTTCGCGGGGTGGAACGTGAACGCGGCTTCGGGGAGCATCCCCACGAGGCGCGCCGCGAAGGGGAGGTGGTAGTAGCCGGAGTCCCACGCCTGCGAAACGTCGTGAAGCGCGCCGGCGGCGGTGCCTGCGAGGGCGGCGAGCGCCAGGACGCGTAGCGGCGCGTCGGCCAGCGCGCCCCCGCGGGGCGCGGGCGGAGTGTCGCGTGCGGGGCTCGGATCGACGTTCACCGGGAGCTGACGTATCAGGCGTGGCCTCGGCGTGCCAGGGAGGAGGCGCGCGCGAAACTTTCGTGACGCAGGTGCTCAAGTGCGCGCGCCTCCAAGTCGTTAACCCGGGGGATGAGAACCCGCGGCTCCTTTGCCAAGCTCGGCACCGTCATCGTGCTCTCGGGCTTCTTCGCGGCGGTCGGCTGCGGCAGTCCCATGCCGCCCCCGCCGGCGGAACAAGGCACCTCGACGCCCGACCGAGGCGCCGCGCAGGCCCCCGTCGCCTCGCCTGGCCCCGCGCCGACGGGCGACGTGACGCCGCCGACGTCCTCTCCCGACGCGGGCGCGCAGGGGCCCGCCGCTGCGCCGCCCCCCGCCGCTCTGCCGACGTGTCCACCCGAGCCCACCACGTGCGCGGGCGAGCCCACCAATCTTCACACCGACGGCGAAAATTGTGGCCAATGCGCCAAGGCGTGCGCGGCGGGTGACTGGTGCAGCGGCGGCACCTGCTGGTCCAGCGCTCAGCGCGCCTCCGTGCTCGACGCGGCCAAGAGCCTCACGGCCTCCGTCGATCGCGCGAGCCAGACCACCCTGTCGGATCAGAAACCGGATTACCAATTCGTCGCCGGCGACGAGACCGTCGTCATGAAGCGTCTCTCCACGGCCGTCACGTCGACGATCGCGAGCCCGCTGTCGCCGCGCGCGACCTTCGAGATCGCCGCCGCGCTCTTCGAGGACTCGACACGCACGTCGGTCGACTTCCACGTCGCCGAGTCGCTCGCGAACCCCTATTCGTTCGTCGGCGAGCCGGACGCGCCGCTCCTCAGCCACGTGTACGCGTACGGGCTCGTCGACACGTCGAACCCCGCACGGCCCAAACATCTCTCGGGCCTCAACACGACCGGCGCGGGCATCACGATCACGCTGCCTTGCGACAAAGCGACGCAGTGCGCCGCGTGCGGCTGCTCGTGCGGCTGCTTTCTGCTCCGCGTCGGCGCACTCTCGGTGAGCGACGCCTGGACGACCGCGGGCGTGAGCACCGTGTCGGAGACGGCGACGACGGTGACCTGCAGCACCTACGTCCCCGAGGGGACGGTCGCGGCCTTCGCCAAGTAGCTTCTCGTCACGCGCGGGCGAGCGGCATAGTACCCTCCGCGGCCATGCGAACGACCCAAGCACTCACCCTCTCGATCTCCCTCATGGCCGCGGCGTGCGGCGGCGGCGCCGCAGGCCCCGGCGCGGCCAGCCCTGGCGCGGCGACGCCCTCGAGCGCGAGCGGCGACCCGTCGCTGCCGAAGCCGGCGACCAAGCCCGACTCGGACAAGGTGACCTGGAAGAAGGACGCCTCCCCCAAGAGCTGCCACACCGGCGCGAAGAGCGGCGACCCGGCCGCCAACGTCGCGGGCATGAGCGACGCGTGCGTCGACAAGAAGATGCACTTGGTCGGTCAGACCGAGAAGGGCGAGGGCTCGCGCGACAAGATGGTTAAGACGCTCCCGCTGAAGGCCGAGGCGAACAAATGCTACCGCGTCGTCGGTATCGCCGACGCGACGGTCACCGACCTGGACATCGCCGTCATGGACTCGGCCGGCAAGAGTGTCGCCGAGGACCTGGGCGACACCAACGACGCGGCGGTGCTCGAGGACGGCGTCTTCTGCTTCAAGGAGGCCGACGCCGCGACCATCAACGTCGCGGTGGCCGCGGGCCAGGGCAAGTGGGCCGTGCAGGTCTGGTCGGACTGACCGCACCGCCGCGACCCTCTCTTCGCCGCACACGCTGCACAGCCTGCACACGCTGAGCACAAAAAGGACGCGCGCGCCGAGCTCCGAGGAGCAGGGCGCGCGCGTGGCTTATTTTTGGCGGTCTCCCTCGATCGTGAGGGAGCGGCCGCGCACGCTCAGGGGCAGGTCTTGCCGCAGATCGAGGAGACCTCGCCCACGCAAATCGAGTCCCAGGCCGTCGAGCAGCAGTAAGAGTCCGCCGCGCAGACCTTCGTGGCGCAGCTGTCGCACGACGCCGTCAGCTGTGCGCCCGACGTGCAGATCGAGTGGGCGCAGGTCGTGGGGGGCGGCGGCGGGGGCGGGGGCGG
>JAYVXL010000091.1:0-2597 GCA_043785185.1 Myxococcales bacterium | reverse complement strand
CGTAGTCGAGGACGAGGACGACGCCACGCGCGAGCTCGGCGGAGAGGTCGCTCTCGATCGCCGGCGGATCGGGCGTCCCGTCGGCGCCGTGCACGACGAGCTTCGCCCGGAGCGCGCGCGCGGGGCCGAGGCGCGAGGACGGCGCCGGGAGCGCGTTTTGCCAGCGCGCCGCGTCGCGCGCGCACGCCGCGTCGCCGCCGCAGCGCGCCGGATCGCGCAGGACGAGCGCCTCGCACCCCGCGCGCTCGCCGCTCGCTGCGCCGGCGCATAGCCGCGGATCACGCGCCGCCGCGGCGAGGCACCGCACGTCGCGCCCGCCCGCGGGGGCCTCGTAGGTCTCGAGCGGGCACGCGTCGGGCTTGCCCTCCTGCATCGCGACCGACGCTTCGCACTTCTTCCGCAGCCCCTCTGCGTCGATCGCCTTGCACGCGTCGCTCTTCTTCTCCTTCATCGCGAACAGCACGCGGCACGCGTCGCGGAGGAACGTGTCGTACCCGATGGCGTGCAGCGCGTCGCCGACGAGCGGGTCGGTCTTGGCGTGCTCGCGGACGCATGCGTCGAGCGTCGTGAAGCGGTCCACCTCGGCGCGCACGTCGCCGGCCGGCGACGGCGGATCGGCCTGCGGCGCCAGGCTCGCGGCGTCGAGGCCGAGCGCGCGCGCGATGCCGCTCGGGCTCGCCGGCTCGGTCTCCTGTGCGCGCGGCGGCGGGTCCTTCTCGCAGCCCGCCGCGAGCGCGCCCGCGACCGTAAGAACGCACACGACGCCGCGCGCGCGACCGCCCATCAGGTGCCGCCGAGCCCCGGCGCGAGGCGGCCGAGCAGCACCGTGTCGCGGAGTCCGAGGTGCGTGCGCCAGTTTTTCCGAAGGACACCCTCGCGCACGAAACCGGCGCGCTCGAACAGGCGAAGCGAGGCGACGTTGTCCGGGTCGACGTCGGCGTGCACGCGGTGCGCGCCGCTCGCGAAGCCGTGCGCGACGACCGCCTCGAGCGCGTCCTTCGCGAAGCCGCGCCCCCACGCGGCCCGCGCGAGGATGATCCCGACCTCGAGCACCCCCTCGCGCTGCGGGAACAGGCTCACGCGGCCGACCGCGTCGCTCGCGTCGCCCTTCGCGCCGTCGAGGATGCTCCAGCTCATGCCGTTCTCGATCTCCCACGCGACCGCCTCGCGCGTCGCGTCGACACTTGCGTACGCGGGGCGGGACCAGTAGGTGCAAACCTCGTCGTCGCCGTACGCCGCGAAGAGCGCGGCGGCGTCGCTCAGCTGAAGTGGGCGCAAGATCGTGCGCCCGCCGCGCGTGGCCAGGAGGGGAACAGAAAGGGGCTGAGAACGCGCGGTCGGCATCTCTTTCTTGGCACCTGAACGGATTTGCAGTATACGTCTCTCTCTAGCCCGAAAGCCTACCCGACAGCCGCCTCGAAGGAGCGCCCCATGGAAGACCCGAAGAACCGCCTAAAAGCCATCGAACTCGCCGTCGCCAGCATCGAGAAGGAGTACGGCAAGGGCTCGATCATGCGCCTCAAAGAGGGCGGCGGGATCGACGCCGACGTGCCGGTCGTTCCGACGGGCAGCATCGGCCTCGACATCGCGCTCGGCATCGGCGGCTACCCGCGCGGTCGCATCATGGAAATTTACGGCCCGGAGTCGAGCGGCAAGACGACGCTCACCCTGCACGCGATCGCGAACGTGCAGAAGGCCGGCGGCGTGGCGGCGTTCATCGACGCCGAGCACGCGCTCGATCCGTCGTACGCCCGCAAGCTCGGCGTGAAGACCGACGAGCTCCTCGTCTCGCAGCCGGACTTCGGCGAGCAGGCGCTCGAGATCGCCGACATGCTCGTCCGCAGCAACGCGGTCGATCTCGTCATCGTCGACTCCGTCGCCGCGCTCGTACCGAAGGCAGAGATCGAAGGCGACATGGGCGACAGCCACGTCGGCCTCCAGGCGCGCCTCATGTCGCAAGCGCTCCGCAAGCTGACGTCCACGGTCGCGCGCAGCCAGACGCTCCTCATCTTCATCAACCAGATCCGCATGAAGATCGGCGTCATGTTCGGCTCCCCGGAGACGACCACCGGCGGCAACGCGCTCAAGTTCTACTCGTCGGTCCGCCTCGACATCCGCCGCATCGGCGCGATCAAGGAGGCCGCGGCCACCGGTTCGAACAAGGACCCGGCGGTCATCGGCAACCGCACGCGCGTCAAGGTCGTGAAGAACAAGATGGCGCCGCCGTTCCGTGAGGTCGAGTTCGACATTCTGTACGGGCAGGGCATCTCACGCTCGGGCGACATCATCGACCTCGCGAGCGAGATCGGCGTCGTCGAGAAGAGCGGCGCGTGGTTCTCGTTCCAGGGCGAGCGCATCGGCCAGGGGCGCGAGAACGCGAAGGCGTACATCGAGGCGCGGCCCGAGATGATGGACAAGCTCGAGGCGATGGTGCTCCAGAAGCACAACATCAAATCGCGCCCGGGCTCGGTGCAGGTGCAGTCCGCGGCGGCCGACAAGACCGCCGAAAAAGCCGACAAGGCGAGCGAAAAGGCCGAATCCAAGGTCGAGAAGGCCGACGCAAAGGTCGAGAAGGCCGCCCCCACGCCGAACGGCGA
>JAYVXL010000090.1:0-2597 GCA_043785185.1 Myxococcales bacterium | reverse complement strand
CGGCGCCCACGACCTCGATCGTCGAGACGTAGCGCTGCAGCGCGTCGATGGTCGTCTGGACCTCGGCCTTCTCGGCTGCCGACAGCTTGCCCGCGCCTTCCGCGAGCTCCTGTTTGAACTTGGCGATCGCCTTGGCGAAGTGCTGCTGGTTGCGCTCGCAGACGCCGACGTTGAAGAGCACCTTCGGGTTCTTCGACGCGTCGTACGCCTCTTGGAATTTCACGCCGGCCTTGTCCCACTCCGGCGCGCCGCCCGTCATGAGGCGAAGCGCGTCGTCCCACGCCGCTTGGGCCGCAGGCGGAAGGTCGTCGCGGATCCCCCTCTTTTTCGGCTGCGCGGACGCAACGGAGCTCACGAGGAAGAGCGCGAGGGCAAGAAGTCGAAGCGTTCGGTTCATGGCTCGATTCACAGCTTGATGCCCGGCCGGGCGGAGTTCGTCGGCCCGGGCTGGGGGTTGTACGGCAGCGGCGTGTGCGGCGGCTTCGCGGTCGCGCTCGGCGACGCGCTCGGCGGCGCGCTAGGCGCGGGCGCCACCGTCACGACCGGCGGCGGCAGCTCACGCGTCGGCGGGGGCGGCTCGCTCGTCACGGACGCCGACGGCGTGGCCTCTGCGTTCGCGCGGACCGGGTGCGGCCGCAGCTTGACGAACGCGAACGTGCCGAGGGCGCCGACCACGAGGAGCGGCGCCATGAAGACCCAAACGGGAACGCCCGCGGGCTTCCTCGGAAGGCCGCCGCCGGTCGTGTCGCGCGTCGCGCCGAGATCCGTCCGCGTCCCCGGCAGCGCCGGCGCCCGCGGGATCTGGACGCCGCCGCCGGCCCCCATCGTGGCCGCCATCACCTCGGCCGCGCTCGCCGCCGTGTCGCTCGCGCCGGGCGGATAGTCCGACTGAAGCGGCGGGCGCACCGACACACGCGGCGCCGAGGGCAGCGTCTGCGGCTGCGGCGCGCGCGAGCCCGGCGGCTGGCCGCGCATGCGCTGGACGAGGTGCACGCTTCGCTCGCTCGCGAACGGCAAGAGCCCCTCGGCGAACGCGAGCACGCTCGGGTAGCGCTGCTCGACCTCGCGGGCGAGCGCGGTGTGCACGGCGTGCGCGAGCGCGGGCGGCAGATCGGGCCGCGCCGTCGAGATGTGCGGCGGCTCGGTCGTGAAGAGCTTGAAGAGGATCTCGGTGAACTCGCCGCTCTCCGAGAAGAACGGCGTCCGCCCCGTCAGCAGCTCGTAGAGGATGACGCCGACTGAGTAGATGTCGCTGCGGCCGTCGACGTCCTTCGGGCGCTTCGCCTGTTCGGGCGACATGTAGAGCGGCGTGCCGAGCGCCGAGTTGGTCTGCGTGAGCGCGGCCTCACCGGGCTGTCTCACCTTGCTGATGCCGAAGTCGAGGAGCTTGACGAAGTCGTCCTCGCCGTCCTTCGTCACGACGAAGCAGTTGGACGGCTTCATGTCGCGGTGGACGATGCCTTTGGCGTGCGCGGCCTGGAGTCCGCGGAGGACCTGCAGGACGAAATGCACCGCGCGCTCGGTGGGGAGGCCGGGCCGGCCGTCGCGCTGCAAGAGCTCGGAGAGATCGACCCCCTGCAGGTACTCCATCACGAGGTACGGCCCGCCCGTGGGGAGGACGCCGACGTCCATGATCTGGACGCAGTGATCGCTCTCGATCTGCGACGCCGCGACCGCCTCGTTGTGGAACCGCTCCACCGCGCCCGGTACCGCCAGGTAGACGGGGTTCATGAACTTGAGCGCGACCCTCGCCTTGCGCAGCTGGTGCGTCGCGAGGGCCACGGCGCCCATGCCCCCCTCGCCGAGCAGGCGGTCGACGAGGTACTTGCCGTCGAGGACGTCGCCGGCCTTCGGGTACCCGTACGATGTGGAGGGGGTGTGCGTCATGAGGGAGACTCGTCGAGAGTACGGACGTTACCCATAAGATACCAGACGTCCAAACGGAGGACGCACTCCCAGGTGCGCCCGATCCCAGGCTATAAGGCTCCCATGCTCAAGCCGAGTGTGCCGCCCGCGCCCCACATGCAACGCCTCGATGACCTGAACAAAAAGGCGCTCGAGGGCGGCGGCGCCGAGCGCGTGAAGAAGCAGCACGAAGGTGGCAAGCTGACGGCGCGCGAGCGCATCGACCTCCTGCTCGACCCCGGCTCGTTCGTCGAGTTCGACCGCTTCATGACGCACCGCTGCACCGAGTTCGGCATGCAGGAGCAGAAGGTCCTGGGCGACGGAGTGGTCACCGGCCATGGCCTCGTGGACGGGCGGAAGGTGTTCGTGTTCGCGCAAGACTTCACCGTCTTCGGCGGCAGCCTCAGCTCGGCGTACGCGCAGAAAATCTGCAAGGTGATGGATCTGGCGATGAAGGTCGGCGCGCCGGTCATCGGTCTCAACGACTCCGGCGGCGCGCGGATCCAGGAAGGCGTCGAGTCGCTCGCCGGCTACGCGGACATCTTCCTCCGCAACACGCTCGCCTCCGGCGTCGTGCCGCAGATCAGCGCCATCATGGGCCCGTGCGCCGGCGGCGCCGTGTACTCGCCCGCCATCACCGACTTCATCCTGATGGTCGAGGGAACGAGCTACATGTTCATCACCGGCCCCGA
>JAYVXL010000089.1:0-2603 GCA_043785185.1 Myxococcales bacterium | reverse complement strand
CCGGCACGTGCAAGCCGGTCAGCTGCGATCAGACGTTCGGCAACGTCGTCGTCCACTGCGCGAGCCTCTGAAGGGGGTCTATCGCGAGCGCTCTCTCTGATGCATGCTTGGCGTCAGAGGCCACCCGCATGCGCTACGACGATCAGCACGAGAGCGACGACGTCATCGACCGCCGCGGCGAGGACGGCGGGGGCGGCCCCGCGCTCGGCGGCGGCGGCGGCGGCATCGGCTGGCTCCTCTTCGCGGCCTTTCGCTTCCTCGGCATCCCCGGCGTGCTCGTCGTCGGCGCGCTCTACATCGGCTGGACGTATTTCCTCGCGCCGCGTGACAGTGCGCCGCCCGACACCACCACGCACAAGCCGCTGCATCACCAGGACCAGGCCGGCGGCGGCGGCGCGCCCGCGAAGGGCGGCCCCGTGGGCGAAGAGCGAAAGCACTTCGTCGCGTACGTGCTCGACGACTCGCAGAAGGCATGGACCGAAGTCTTCGCGGCGCGTGGCAAGACGTACCGGCACGCCAAGCTCGTCCTCTTCACGCGCGGCACCGAGACGGGCTGCGGCTTCGGCCGCGCCGCGCAGGGCCCGTTCTACTGCCCGGGCGACGAGCGCGTGTACCTCGATCTCGACTTCTTCGACGAGCTCGCCGGGCAGCTCGGCGCGAAGGGCGAGTTCGCGGAGGCGTACGTCGTCGCGCACGAGATCGGCCACCACGTGCAGAAGCTCCTCGGCATCAGCGATCACATCAAGGGCGACACCGAGCGCGGCGCGAACGGCAACTCCGTGCGCATGGAGCTCCAGGCCGACTGCTTCGCGGGCATTTGGACGAACGCGACGAAGGAGCGATCGGTCGTCGACGCGATGGACATCGAGTCGGCGCTGAACGCCGCCCACGCGATCGGCGACGACAAGCTCCAGCGCGAGGCGCGCGGCAACGTGCGGCCGGAGACGTTCACGCACGGTACGAGCGCGCAGCGCGCGAAGTGGTGGAAGCGCGGCATGACGAACGGCAAGATCGAGGACTGCGACACGTTCAGCGCGTCGCAGCTCTGAGCGGCGCGTGCCCTCGCCGCGAGGGACGCGGGGGCCTTGAAGTTCCCGCGCCCTCGGCCGATCCTGGCCCTGCGTTGACTCCCGAAGGTGACCCCCTCCTCTATTATGACGCCCTCGAGTCGCAGCTCACCGCGGGCGTGAGCGAGCGCATGCTCGACCTCGCGGGCGTGCGCGACGGGACGCGCGTGCTCGACGTCGCGTCGGGGCGCGGCGAGCCGTCGCTCCGCGCGGCGCGGCGCGTCGGCCGGAGCGGGCGCGTGCTCGGCGTCGACATGGAGGACGCGCTCCTCGATGTCGCGCGCGCCCGCGCACGCGACGCGGGCCTCGCGAACGTCGAGTACCGCGCCGCGGACGCCGAGACGCTCGGCGACGACCCGCCGCTTCGCGCGATGGACGCCGCGACGGCGCGGTGGGCCCTCATGGGCATGGCGTCGCCTGTGCGCGCGCTCGAAGCGATCCGGCGGGCGCTGCGGCCAGGCGGGGTCCTCGTCGCCGCGCTCTGGGCGGAGCGCGCGCGCATCCCGTGGTGGCGCGTGCCGCGGGAGGTGACCGAACGCCACGTCGCGCTCCCGCCCGTCGATCCGGACGGCCCCTGCCCGTTTCGGTACGGCGACCCTGCCCGCATCACGCGCGACTTCGAGGCGGCCGGCTTCACGATCACGCACGTCGAAGAGTCCGAGGTCTCCGTCGTGACGGCGAGCGACGACGCCGGCATCGCGCGATGGGTGCGGACCGTCCTCGGGCGCATGGTCGCGGGGCTCCCCACGGATCGCGCGGCGGCGTGGGAGGCCGACCTCGCCCGCGCGTGCACGCCGTTTCGCGAAGGCGCTGGGGTCCGACTCGGCGGCGTCACGCGCCTCGTCGTCGCTCGCCCATCCCCCAGCGCGGGCGCGTGAACGCCGCGGGTTTCTTCGCCCGCGAAGCGCAGCGCCACTACCATGGGCACATGAGACGTGTCGTTTCCGGGCTCGCCGCGGTGTGCGGGGTGATTGGCGTCGCCACGACCGCAATTGGAGCGTGCAACGTCAAGATCGACGCGTCGGTGCTCGACGACGCGGGCACCGCCGACGCCTTCGCGCCGTCGGTCGTCGGGTGCCACTCGTCCGCCGACTGCACGACGAAGAGCCCCTGCGTGACGGGGCGATGCGACGAGGCCGCGCTCAAGTGCGTCTTCGAGGTCTGCCCGACGGGCGACCAATGCAGCGCGACGTCGTGCACGACCACGAACGTGTGTGGCCGCTCGAAGACGTTCGGCTTCCACGCCGGCTCGTTCCGCATCCCCGAAGGCCTCGCGTGCCCCACGTGCGTGGGCGCGATGTTCCCCTGGGTCTTCGTCGCCACGAACCTGCAGCTGCGCGCGTTCCGCGTATCGGACCCCAACGACAGCGCGCCGCCCGAAGTGCCCGTCTCGCCGCTCGGCTTCTCGCCGCGCGCGGTGGTCACGAGCGGACGGCGCGTCTACTTCATCGGCGGTCCGGCGGGCGCGAGCTTCGCGCCGTACCAGCTGCAGGTCGCCTGGATCGAGACGCCGGCGGACCCCGGCGTGCAGTACAT
>JAYVXL010000088.1:0-2604 GCA_043785185.1 Myxococcales bacterium | reverse complement strand
GGATCGTCACGTCGTGGGCGTACCGGCCGCTCGTCGTGTACAGCGGCGACAAGGTCGGCGACTCCATCGTGCGAAACCAGGTCATCGCCCACGCGGGCACGAGCTTCACGCTCGCGGATCGCGTTCGGATCGGCCTCGACGTTCCGCTTCAGGTCGTCGCGGACGGGCACACCGCCTACGTCGGCACGAAGCCGTTCTCGCCGCCGGCCGACCAGACTGCGGTGGGCGACATGCGCGTCTCGGCGGACGTTCGCATCTTCGGAGAGCACGGCGACGCCATCACCGGCGCGCTCGGGGCGTCCCTCTGGGTGCCGTCGGGCTCGCCCCAGTCTTTCACGGGCGACGGCGATTTCCGCTTCGCGCCACGCGCCCAGATCGCCGGGGACGTGGGCGACTTCGCGTACGCCGCGCGCGCCGGCTTTCTCTACCGCGCCCGCGACGAAGCTTACGCCGAGGGGGCCATCGGCTCCGAGGTGTTCGGCGGCGCGTCGGTCGGTCTGCGCGTGCTCGACAAGAAGCTCCTCTTCGGACCGGAGCTCCTCGCGAGCTCGGTCGTCTCACGCTCGGCGGCCAAGGGCGAGACGCTCACCCCGATCGAGGCGCTGCTCGGCGCGCACTTTACCGCCGGTGAATTCCGGGTCGGTGCAGGCGTGGGCGCCGGCCTGACCAAGGGCTACGGCGCCCCCGCCTCGCGCGGACTCCTCAGCTTGGAGTGGGTGCCCGACGTCGCGCCGCCGCCCGCCCCGGCCGCGCCGCCCGACGCCGACGCGGACGGCGTCGCCGATGACGACGACGCGTGCCCGAAGATCGCCGGCGTGAGGACCGACGACAAGAACACGAACGGCTGCCCGCCGCCCGCGCCGAAGGACTCCGACGGCGACGGCATCATGGACGCCGACGACGCGTGCCCGCGCGTCGCCGGCCCCGCGACGAGCGACCCGAGCACGAACGGCTGCGCGCCCCCTCCGGCGCCCACCCCGTGCCCCGCGTGCGTCGACGCCGATCGCGACAAGGACGGCGTCACCAACGACGCCGACGCGTGCCCCGACGCGGCCGGCAAGCCCGACGCCGATCCCAAGAAGAACGGCTGCCCGATGGCGTTCGTCCAGAACGGGCAGATCAAGATCAGCGAGATGGTGCGCTTCAAGACCGACTCGGCGGAGATCCAGCCCGGCAAGGAAAGCGAGGACGTGCTCCAGGCGGTCGCGAAGGTCCTCGCCGACCACCCCGAGATCCAACAGGTCCGCGTCGAAGGGCACACCGACGACAAGGGCCCCGCCCCTCGCAACCGGGCGCTCAGCGCCGCGCGCGCGGCGTCGGTCGTCAAGTGGCTCACGGCGCACGGCGTCTCTGGCGGTCGCCTCGTGAGCGAGGGACACGGCCCCGACAAGCCCATCGAACCGAACGACACCGACGCGGGCCGCACGAAGAACCGGCGCGTCGAGTTCCACATCGTCGAGAAGTGACCGCGGTCACCCACACTTTCGAGGAAACCATGCGCGTCACCACGAGCCTCATCACGCTTTGCTTCTTCTCCCTGCCCGCCGTCGCGTCGGCCGCCGATCTGCCCGGCGGCACCGCGCCGCAGAAAGCGGCCACGAGCGGCACGACCGACGTGGTCAAGGGCGGCGCGTTCGCGACGGCGGCGGCGCCCGCGGCCGACGACAAGAACACCGTGAACGACGTCTCCATCAGCGCCGGCGGCCTCTTCGCGTCCGGCAATGCGCGCAGCGTCGCCGCCACCGCCGCGAGCAAGGGCCGCTTCCGACGCGACGACCAGCAGTTCTCGTACGGGCTCGCCGCCAACTACGCCCGCGCCGGAAAGGTCGGCGAGGCCGTGTCGCCGACGGTCGAGAACGTCCAGGGCCTCCTCCGCTACGACTACTACTTCGCCGAGGGCTGGTCGGCGTTCCTCCAGACGTCGGGGCGGCGCGATCGCTTTCAGGGGCTCGCATTCCGCTGGAACGTGGACCCCGGCGTCGCGCACTACTTCATCGACGAGAAGACGCATCGGCTCTGGGCGGAGCTCGGCTACGACTTCCAGCTCGACGCTCGCACGCAAGACGCGCAGGACGGGATCAAGCCAGGCAGCGGCGGGCCGCCCGACCCGACGAAGGCCGTAGAGGCCTCGAAGGTCTCGCACTCGGTCCGCAGCTTCGTCGGCTACGAGAACAAGCTGAACGCGACGGTCTCGTTCGTGACCAGCCTCGAGTACCTGCAGAGCGTCCAGCACGCGGAGGCGGCGCGCCTCAACTTCGACATCGGCATCAAGGCGCAGGTCGTGAACCACTTGAGCGTGGCGACGACGTACACGATGCGCTTCGACAACGCGCCGCTCCCCGGCGTCCTCGACTCGGACTCCATCGCGGCCGTGAACCTCGTTTATACCCTATTTTGAGCGTCGCGGCGGGCGCGCCTCTCGTAGGGAGGAAATTGAGAAGGGGCGGCACCCTCGAAGGTGTCGCCCCTTTGAGCGCACGAGACCGTCCGCTTACTCTTTGAGCTGCTTGGCGTCGGAGCCGCCTCCGATGGGGATTTTGCGCGGCTTCGCCTTCGGGTGCTTGGGAATGCGGACGGTGAGCACGCCGTCCGCGAGGCTCGCCG
>JAYVXL010000087.1:0-2605 GCA_043785185.1 Myxococcales bacterium | reverse complement strand
GCCCGTCGTTCCCGAGCTCCTTTTTGACCTTGGTCGTGAGCGCGTCGAGACCCCTCATGTCACTCAGCTGGCGCTTGGCGGGCAGGGTGACGTTCTCGAGCACCTGCGGCACGCGCTCCATCGCGGTCTGCGCGAGCTCGGAGAGGGGCTTGCCGGTGCGCGCCATGATCGCGAGCACCTGCAGCGCGGCCACGATGCCGTCGCCGGTCGACGCGTGGTCGAGGAAGATGAGGTGCCCGGATTGCTCGCCGCCCAGGTTGTAGCCCCCTTCCCGCATCGACTCGACGACGTAGCGGTCGCCGACCTGCGTGCGGATCATGCGGCCGCCTTGCCCCTCGATCGCGCGCTCGAGGCCCAGGTTGCTCATCACCGTCGACACCAGCGTCTTCTTCTTCAGCTCGCCGTCGCGGAGCATGCGCGTCGCGCACATCGCCATGACGACGTCGCCGTCGACGATCTGCCCCTTCTCGTCGGAGACGATGAGGCGGTCGGCGTCACCGTCGAGCGCGATGCCGATCTGCGCGCGGCGCCTCACGACCTCGCCGCGCACGTTGTCGGGGTAGAGGGCGCCGACCTCCTTGTTGATGTTCACGCCGTTCGGCTTCACGCCGATGGCGGTCACCGTCGCGCCGAGCTCGGTGAAGACGGCGGGGGCCACGCGGTACGCGGCGCCGTGCGCGGCGTCGACGACGATGCGCACGCCGTCGAGCGACAGCTCGCGCGGGAACGTGTTCTTCACGTACGCGACGTAGCGGCCGCGCGAGTCCTCGAGCTTCTCCGCGCGGCCGATGCCGGGACCGGTCGGGCGCGCGCCGAGCAGCGCGTCGTTGGCCATGAGCCGCTCCATCTCGGCCTCCGACTCGTCCGGCAGCTTGAAGCCGTCGCCGCCGAAGATCTTGATGCCGTTGTCCGCGTACGGGTTGTGGCTCGCGCTGATGACGATGCCGGCGTCGGCGCGCATGCTGACGGTGAGGTGCGCGACGGCGGGCGTCGGCACCGGGCCGCAGAGCAGCACCTTTCCGCCCATCGAGCAGACGCCCGCGGCGATCGCCGTCTCGAGCATGTAGCCCGAGAGGCGCGTGTCCTTGCCGATGAGGATGCGCGGCATGTGCGTCTTGCCACGCCCGGCGACGAAGGTGACCGCGCGCCCGAGCTGCATCGCCAGCTCCGGGAGCATGGGCGCCTCGTTGGCCATCCCGCGGACGCCGTCGGTGCCGAACAGCTGCCGCTTCGCGGCGCCGTTGGTGGCGCCTTCGGTCTTGGGGGTGCGGACGGAGACGGGGGCTTTTTTCATGGCGGTTTCGTTCAGTCCCTGAAATTGACGAACTGCAGCTCGAGTCCGGTGTCCAGCCCGCGCACGAGGTGGATGGCCTTCTGCAAGTCGTCCTTGTTCTTGCCGGTGACGCGCACCTGCGCGTCCTGAATCGACGATTGTACCTTGAGCTTGGCGTCCTTGATCGCCTGGATGATCTTGCGCGCGGGGTCGGCCTCGATGCCCTCCTTCACTTTGGTTAGAATGCGCGCGCCGCCCTTGGACGTCTTCTCGGGCTTCTGCTCGTCGAGCGCTTTCATGCTTATTTTGCGCTTGATCAGCTTCTCGCGCAGCACGGTGAGCGCGGCGCGGGCGCGGTCCTCGGTCGTGGACCGCACGACGAGGCCGTCGGCCGTCTTCTCGAGCTCGGTATCGGTGTCCTTGAAATCGTAGCGCTGCGCGACCTCTTTTTGGGCCTGTTGAAGCGCGTTGTCGATCTCGTTCCACTGCACCTTGGAGACGACGTCGAAGCTCGGCATGGGACGCAGGATAGAGCGAAGCGCGTTAGAGCGCGATCGGCGGATCGCGCGGTAAATTCAGCAGGATCGCGCGCGCTTCGCCGACGAGGAAGATCGAGCCGCACACGACGACGAGGCCGCCCGCGCCGGCGAGCGCGCGCGCGCGCGCGAGGGCCTCACGGGCGCTCGCGGCGAGCTCGCCGGCGTGGCGCGCGGCGAAGACGGCCGGATCGGTCGGCGCGCGGGCGAGCCCCGCGAACACCGGCGGCGCGACGTACACGCGATGGGTCGCGAGCGGCGCCACCGCATCGAGCATCTCCGGCCACGCCTTGTCGGCGAGCGCGCCGAAGACGAGGCACGCGACGGGCGGCGCGCCGGGCGGGTGCGCGAGGCCTGTCCGCGCGCGCAGCGCGCGCGCGAGCGCGGCCGCGCCGTCGGGGTTGTGCGCGGCGTCGAGGAGCCACGGACCGTCGGCGCGCTCGAGGCGCTCGAGCCGTCCGGGCCAGCGCGCCTCGCGGAGGCCGCGCGCGATCGCGGCGGGGCTCGCGCCAGCCTTCTCGGCGAGCGCCCACGCGACCGCCGCGTTCTCGCGCTGATGCGCGCCACCGAGGCCCGGCTCCACGTCGCGCGGCGGCGCGGTGACCAGCGTAGCGCCGACGTCGCGCGCGACCACCTCGATCGCCGCGCGCGCCTCGCCATCAATCGGCCCGAGCACGAGCTCGCCGCCCGGCCGCGCGATGCCGGCCTTCTCGCGCGCGATGTCCGTAAGCGTCGGCCCGAGGCGGTCCATGTGATCGAACGCCACGCGCGTGATCGCCGACGCGACGGGGGAGGG
>JAYVXL010000086.1:0-8625 GCA_043785185.1 Myxococcales bacterium | reverse complement strand
CGACAAGCCGATCATCTTCGCGTACCACGGCTACCCGTGGCTCATTCATCGCCTGACGTACCGCCGCGCGAACCACAAGAATCTGCACGTGCGCGGCTACAAGGAGGAGGGCACCACGACGACGCCCTTCGACATGACGGTGAAGAACGATCTCGACCGCTATCACCTGGTCTGCGACGTGATCGATCGCGTGCCGTCGCTCGGCGAGAAGGGCGCCGCCGTGAAAGCGGCGATGCTCGCCAAGCTCGCCCAGCACACGCGCTACATCTGCGAGCACGGCGACGACATGCCCGAAATCAAGGACTGGCGCTGGGGGGCGCGCGCATGAGACCCGCCCTCGATTAGACGGGAATCACCCCGCGCTTGCGCGCCGGCCGCTCGATCTTCTTGTGGCGCGCGAGCTCGAGCCCCCACGCCAGCGCCCGCCGCGTGTCGCGCGGATCGATCACCTCGTCGATGAGGCCCCACCCGGCGACCTTGTAGACGTCGATGTTCTTTTGGATCATCTCGATGATCGTCTTCTTCGCCTCGGGCGGCGGATCCTGGTCGCCGAAGAGCTTCCTCGCGGCGATGCCGACCATCCCCTCGGCGCCCATGACGCTGATCTCCGCCGACGGCCACGCGACGATCAAGTCCGGCTCGTACGCGCGCCCGCACATCACGTAGTACCCGGCGCCGTACGCCTTGCGGACGACGACGGTGAGCTTGGGCACCGTCGCGGCGCTCATCACGTGGAGCATCTTCGCGCCGTGGCGGATGATGCCGGCGTGCTCGACCTTGCTGCCGACCATGAAGCCCGGCACGTCCTGCAAGAACACGAGCGGCACGTTGAACGCGTCGCAGATCTGGATGAAGCGCGCGGCCTTGTCGGCGCTGTCGACGTCGAGGATGCCGCCGAGGTACATCGGCTGGTTGGCGACGATCCCCACGGATTTCCCGCCGATCCGCGCGAGGCACGTGATGACGCTCCGGGCCCACCGGGGCTTGATGTCGAGGATGTCGCCGTGATCGACGAGCGTCTTGATCAGCTTGTACATGTCGTACGGCTTACGCGTCGTCTCGGGGAGGAGGTCGAGCAGCGACTCGTCGCGACGATCGACGGGATCGGTGACCGGGAGGTCCGGAGGGAGCTCGTCGCACGAGGACGGGAAGTACGAGAGGTACTTCTTGCTGGCCGCCAGGCACAAGAGGTCGCTCTCGAACTCGCCGTCGCCGACGCCGCTCACCTCGGAGTGGATTTTGGACCCGCCCAGCTCCTGCTCGCCGATCTCTTGCCCGGTCACCGCCTTCACGAGCGCGGGGCCCCCGAGCGCGAGCGAGCCGACGTTCTTCACCATCGGCACGTAGTCGGCGAGGCCGGGGATGTACGCGGTGCCCGCCGCGCCGGGGCCGACCATCGCGGCGACCTGCGGCACGACGCCGCTCATCACGACCTGCTCGCGGAACAGGTGCCCCGAGCCGGCGAAGAGCGAGATCATGTCCGGGTGGCTCGAGCCCGGATCGATGCGCGCGCCGCCCGAGTCGATGAACCACACGATCGGCCAGCGGCCGCGCAGGCTCATCTGGCGGAGGCGCGTGACCTTCTCCTCGCCGGTGTAGCCGATCGACCCGCCCTTCACCGTGAAGTCGTACGCGACCGCGCAGACCATTCGGCCATCCACCTTGCCGAAGCCGGTGACGACGCCGTCGGCCGGCGGCTTGTCGGTGCCGTCGGGGCCCGCCGCGAGGCCCATCTGCGTGCCGTGCGCGCCGATCTCGAAGTAGACGCCGTCGTCGAAGAAGGCATCGAAGCGCTCGCGCGCCGTCAGCTTCCCGCGCGCGTGCTGCTTGGCGATCTTGTCCAGCCCACCCAACTCGCGGATCTTGGCGCGCCGCGCCTCGAGGTCCGCCACGAGCTCTCGCATGTTCGGCATCGTCGACTCCGTTACTTTCCCGTCCACTTGGGGCTTCGCTTCTCCAGGAACGCCGTGAGCCCCTCGCGCGCGTCGTCCGTCGCCAGGATTTCGCCCAGGCGGCCGCGCAGGAGCGGCAGCGCCTCCTCGAGCGCGAGATCGTCCTGCGCCGCGAACGCGCGGAGGCCGAGCGCGAGCGCCTTCGGGCTCTTGCCGACGAGCTTGGTCACGACCTCGGAGACCGCGCCGTCCAGCTCCCCGGGCGCCACCACGCGGTTCACGATCCCCGCGCGATGCGCCTCTTCGGCGGTCAGCTTCTCGCCGAACAGCATCATCTCGACGAGGCGACGGCGCGGCACGAGGCGCGCGAGGACGGCCATGATCATCATGGGGAACAGGCCCACGTTGATCTCGGGCGTGCCGAGGCTCGCCTCCGTCGACGCGATCGCGAACGTGCTCGCGGCGACGAGGCCGAGCCCGCCGCCCATCGCCGCGCCGTTCACCTTCGCGACGATCGGCTTGTCGCTGTTCACCATCGCGAGCAGCAAATCGGCGTAGTCGCCCTTGGGGGGCAGCGCGGGGCCGCCCTCACCGCCCGTCATCGACGCGAAATCACCGCCGGCGCAGAACGCCTTGCCGTCGCCGGTGAGCACGATCGCGGAGACGTCGTCCGCCGCGCGCGCGTCCTCGAGCGCGTAGAGCAGCTCGTTCACCATCACCGGCCCGATCGCGTTGCGGCGCTCGGGGTATGCGAGCGTGATCGTCTCGACGCCGCCGCCGCGCGCCGCGCGAATGCGCGCGTAGCTACGCGCGCTCATCCCGCGGCCTTCTCGGCTTGGTTGGGCCGAAAGCTGTCGAGCGAGAGGATCTTCTTCGCCTCCTCGACCGTCGCCGGCCTTCGCCCGACGTCCCGCACCATGCGCGCCGCGACCTCGATGAGCTCGCCGTTGGACTTGGCCATCGCGCCGCCCGGCAAATACAGGTTGTCCTCGAGCCCCGCGCGGATGTTTCCGCCGAGGACGAGCGCCGACGCGATCATGCGCCAGCCGCACTTGCTGATGCCGATGACCTCCCACTCGCTGCCCGGCGCGAGCGACGTCGCGATCTGCCTCTGCAGCTGCAAGCTCTCCACCGTCGGCGGGATGCCGCCGAGCACGTTCACGATGAACGAGAACTGGAGCGGCGGCTTCAGGATGCCCATGTCGAGGAGCGGCCAGATGCCGTGCGTATGCCCGGTGTCGAAGCACTCGAGCTCGGGCTTGACGCCGCTCTCGTTCATCGCCGAGAGCATCTTGACGATCTTTCCGTAGGTGTTCGAAAAGACCATGTCGAAGACGAAGCTCTTTCGCTTCTCGGAGTACTTCGAATAGTTCATCGTGCCCATGTTGAGCGCGCCGATGTGCGGGCGGCTCTCGCGCAGGTACGTGCACTGCTCGGTCACGTCCTCGAGGATGGTGCCGGTCGAGAAATTCAGGAGGATGGGACAGCGATTCTGGATCTCTTCCTTGATCTTGGCGAACGTGGCGGGGCTGAACGTCGGGCTGCCGTCGTCGTTGCGGGCGTGGATATGCACGACGCTCGCGCCGGCGTCGTAGGCGCGCTTGGCCTCGTCGGCGATCTCGGCCGGCGTGTACGGGATGCCGGGGCACTGCGACCGGTTCGCGAGGACGCCGGTGAGGGCGCACGTGATGACGCAGACGTCGGGATCGCGCGTGATGGGCTCGCTCATTTTCCTTCTCCTGCTCTCCTGCTCGCTTGCTCTCCTGCTGCTCCTCTGGCGCTCACTTCTCTTGCGCGAGCGCGCCCTCGCCGACGTCCCGACGGACGATCTGCTTCACGCGCTTGGCGACCTTGGACAGGATCTTCATGAGGTCGCGCATCTCCGTCGCGGTCAGGCTCTCGAGCGCGCTCCGGAAGATCTCCATCGGCTCGATCGGGATCTCGCCCGCGAGCTTGCTGCCCTTCTCCGTCAGGCGGATGTGCACGACGCGGCGGTCCTCCGTCGAGCGCACGCGCTGCACGAGGCCCTCGCGCTCCATGCGGTCGATGATCCCGGTCACCGTGCTGTTCTGCGCGCGGATCTTGTCGGACAGCTCGGAGAGCGACAGATCGCCGATGCTCTCGAGGATCTTGACGACGGTGAGCTGCGGGCCGGTGAGCTGCGCGCGGCGCGCCAGCTCCTTCGTGAGCCGGCGGCTCTCCGTGTAGAGGTAGACGATGGCCTCGAAGACCTGGTCGACCTCGGCTTTGATCTCTGGCGCGATGGGGGGCAAGGGCGCTCCTCGGGGGTGACGGAGATATTTCGCGTGCGAAACATCTACTCCATCTGCGCGGTTTGTCTAGAGGCCTAGAGGTCTAGAGGGCGACCCTACAAAGGCCACCGAGGTGCCCCGCCGTCACGGGTGCTCTTCGGCCGCGCGCGCGCCCGCGTCGAGGCGCGCCGCGAGGGCGCGGCGAACCACGACCAACGTGACGGCGAGCACCGCGACGAACACGAGCGTCTCGCCCGCGAGCGAGGCGACCGACACGATCGCCGGGCCCGGACAAAAGCCCGAGAGACCCCAGCCGACGCCGAAGAGCGCCGCGCCCGCGAGCAGCCGTCCGTCGACGTCCGTGCGCGTGGGCCACGCGAAGCTCTGCGCGAACGCCGGCGCGGCGCGGCGCTTGGCGACCGCGGCGGCGATCGCGTAGACGCCGACGGCGCCGGCCATGACGAACGCCAGACTCGGGTCCCAGTCGCCCGTGACGTCGAGGAACGCCGCGACCTTGGCGGGCTTGGTCATCCCCGCCAGCCCGAGGCCGGCGGCGAAGACGAGGCCGGCGGCGAAGGGGAGGCCGGCGGCGACGACACCCCGCGCGCGGCCGCTCATGAGGCGCCCCCGAGCGCGCGCTGCGCGAGCACCGTGAGCATCGCCGTCGCCATGAAGACGGCGGTCGCGACGATCGAGCGCGGCGAGAAGCGGCCGATTCCGCAGACGCCGTGACCGCTCGTGCACCCGGCGCCGAGCTCGACGCCGACGCCGACGAGGACAGCGGCGGCGACGGTGCGCCCCAGCGAGCCCGTGATCGGCGCGCCGATCGCGCCGGGCGCGAGCGCCGTCAGGAGCACGCCGCCCGCCACGAGCCCCGCGACGAAGAGGAGCCGCCACCCGCCGCCGTCGCCTTTGACCGGCGAGAGCGCGCTCGAGAGGATGCCGCTGACGCCGGCGATGCGCCCGGCGCCGAGGAGGAGCGCCGCCGAGCTGCCGCCGATCAGCACGCCGCCGAGAAGCGACGCGACAGGGGTGAAGTTCGTCCACGTCATGCGCTAACCTTAGGGCCATGACGTCTACCGCCGGACGAGAAAACGGCAACCGCTTGCAGGAGTTCGTGGGGGAATGGGTGGGCGAGGAGACGGTCGCGCCCTCGCCGTGGTCTCCGCACGGCGGCCCCGCCACCGGGCGGACGGTCGCGCGCATGGCCCTCGGCGGGCGCGTGCTCGTCACCGACTACGTCGAGGAGCGGGGCGGCAAGGTCATCCTCGAAGGGCACGGCCTCTACGCGTGGGAGGCCCAAGACGTGTACCGCATGTACTGGTTCGACACGTCCGGACCGGCGCCCGACGCGCCCATCGAGGGGCGTTGGCACAACGACACGCTGACCTTCGAGCGCGCCGCGCCGAACGGCCGCGTCCGCTACGTCTATACGGTCCACCCGGCCGGCGAGGCCTACGACTTCCGCATCGAGCAGCTCACGAGCCCCGCCGGCGCCCCGCAGACGTGGGAGCGCCTCATGCACGGGCGCTACCGCCGCGCCTGAATTTCCGGGGTGCGCCGCGGCCGCGCTTGCGCAGCCTCCCCTTCCGTGGTTGAACGCCGCCTCCGATGCCGGCCGTTCACGAGTTCTCGATCCCGGTCACCAGCCTGGACGCCGCGGGGCGCTCCTACCGGTTCCCCGTGCGCGCGGCGTGGATCGCGACCGCGCTCGAGGGGCACGAGGCGACCGCGAGCGGCAAAGACGGCGATCTCGAGGTGCGCCTCTCCAAGAGCGGCAACGACGTCGTCGTCCACGGGTCGCTGACCGCCGAGCTCGTCGCCCCCTGCGCGCGGTGCCTGGACCCGGTCACGTTCCGCGTCGCCCAGACCTTGAGCGCCCTCATGGTCCCGGCCGCGCACGTGAAATCCGCGCAATCCGGCGGCGCGGGCGAGTACGAGTTCGCCCAGGAAGAGGCCGACACCTTCCCGTACGACGGCGACACCGTCGTCCTCGACGACTTGGTCCGCGACGAGCTCGTGCTCGAAACACCGATGATCCCCTTGTGTCGCGAGGACTGCCCGGGTATTACCCCTCCCCCCAACGACGCTGCCTCTTCGGGGGAGTCGGCCGAAGCGGCCGAGGGCGAAAAACCCCTCGACCCGCGACTCGCCCCTCTCTTGCGCCTCAAGCAGCGCCTCAGCGTCAAGAAGTGATTTAACAAGGAGTAGCCCCCGTGGCGGTCCCCAAGCGACGAACTAGCCGATCGAAGCGCAACATGCGCCGCGCGAATCACGACAAAGTGACGCCGGTGCAGCTCATCGCGTGCCCCAAGTGTGGTGAGCCGACCGTGCCGCACCGCGCGTGCGCGTCCTGCGGTCACTACAAAGGCCGCGAGATCCCCGGCGCGAAGAAGTCGAAAGCGGACTGAGGCGCGCAGAGTCCTCCGCCGCGTGCGGAGAATTCTGTAGTTTCGGACTGCAACTCCCCGGGCGATCGCACGTGAAAGCGCTCGCCCGAGACGCAGGATCGACTAAACCTCCACCACCGTGAAGACGCCGCCGAAAGCCCGCATCCTCGGGACGGGTCACTATCTTCCGCCCATCGTCCGGACGAACGACGACATCGCGAAGATGGTCGAGACGTCGGACGAGTGGATCCGCGAGCGCACGGGCATCCGCGAGCGGCGGATCGCGCCGCCGGAGATCGTCACGAGCGACATGGCCGCCGCCGCCGGGCGGGCGGCGCTCGAGGCCGCCGGGCTCACGGCCGCGGACCTCGACATGATCATCGTCGGGACGGTCACGCCCGACATGCCGATGCCCGCCACCGCGGTCTTCGTGCAGCAGAAGCTCGGCGCGGTGAACGTGCCGTCGTTCGACATCTCGGCGGCGTGCGCCGGCTTCCTCTACGGCCTGTCGATCGCCGACAACTTCATCCGCGCGGGCGGCGCCAAGCACGTGCTGGTCATCGGCGTGGAGCTGCTGTCACGCGTCATCGACTGGGAGGACCGCGGCACATGCGTCCTGTTCGGCGACGGCGCCGGCGCGGTCGTCGTCGGCCCGACCGATTCGACGCCGGTCGAAAAGCCGCGCGGGATCCTGTCGACGAAGATCCTGAGCGACGGCTCGCTCGCGCGCTCGCTGATGATCCCCGGCGGCGGCAGCGCGATGCCGCAGTCGCAGCAGGTCCTCGACGAGAAGCTCCACAAGGTGAAGATGAAGGGGCAGGACATCTTCAAGGCCGCCGTGAAGAACCTGTACTCGGCGAGCCGCGACGCGGTGGACGCCGCCGGCATGCGCCCCGACGACGTCGATTGGATCTGCCCGCACCAGGCGAACCTCCGCATCATCAACCAAGCCGTCGAGCGGCTCGGGGTGAACCGCGACAAGGTGCTCGTGAACATCGACAAGGTCGGCAACACGTCGAGCGCGTCGATCCCGATCCTGCTCGATCAGAGCCTACGCGCCGGCAAGATCAAGGAGGGCGACACCGTCCTCATGTGCGCCCTCGGCGCCGGGATCTCGTGGGGCAGCGCGCTCGTGCGCATCTGAAGCGCGTGCGAGTCGACAGCGGCGCCAGGGTGCGCTAATCCCGCGCGACCGATGCAGATCGCGTGGCTATTTCCTGGGCAAGGCGCCCAATCCGTCGGGATGGGCAGGGACATCATCGACGCGTCGAAGGCGGCCCGCGACGTCATGGCGCGCGCCGACGCCGCGCTCGCCGACCTGGCGCCCGGACTCGCGAGGCTCGTCCTCGAGGGACCGGAGGAGCAGCTCACGCTGACGGCGAACGCGCAGCCGGCGATCGTCGCGGTGAGCGCGGCGATCCTCGCGGCGATCCGCGAGCGCGTCCCCACGCTCGAGGCCCCGGCCTTCGCGGCGGGGCACTCGCTCGGCGAGTACTCGGCGCTCGTCGCGGCCGGCGCCCTCACGCTCGAGGACGCGGTGCGCATCGTTCGCGCGCGCGGCCGCGCGATGCAGGACGCGGTGCCGCCCGGCGCCGGCGCGATGGCGGCGATCATGGGCGTCCCTCCCGAGCGCCTCGAGGCCATCTGCGCGGAGACCTCGCGCGAGCTCGCGGCCGAGGGCGGCGTCGTCAGCTGCGCGAACTTCAACGCGCCGGGGCAGATCGTGATCGCCGGCAGCGCGTCCGCCGTGGCGAAGGCGAGCGAGCGGGCGGGCGCCGAGAAGGGCAAGGCGATCCCCCTCAAGGTGAGCGCGCCGTTCCATTGCGCGCTCATGGCCCCGGCCGCCGCGGTCGTCTCGGCCGAGCTCGGCAAGGTCGTGATCGGTCCCCTCGCCTTCCCCATCGTGGCGAACGTCGACGCGCAGCCCAACACCGACGGCGGGCGCGTGAAAGATCTGCTCGTGCGGCAGGTCACCGGCTCGGTGCGCTGGGAGCAGGCGATGGTGCTGATGAAGGAGCGCGGCGTCACGCACGCGCTCGAGATCGGCCCCGGCAAGGTGCTCGCGGGCCTCGCGAAGCGCTGCGCGAAGGA
>JAYVXL010000085.1:0-2608 GCA_043785185.1 Myxococcales bacterium | reverse complement strand
GCGGGAGCACCTCCTCGACGCGCTCGTACGTCGTGAAGCGCCGCGCGCAGCTCTCGCACTCGCGCCGGCGGCGAATGACGTCACCGGCGGTGGCGACGCGCGAGTCGGTCACCTTGCTCTCGAGGTGCGTGCAGAACGGGCACTTCATCTGCGGCGGGTGCGCGGGACGCTGCGCATGGTCATTGTTCGAAGCGCGAGAACAGCACCGACGCGTTCGTGCCGCCGAAGCCGAACGAGTTGTTGAGCGCGTGGCGAACGCGCCGCTCGCGCGCCGTGTTGGCGACGTAGTCGAGCGGGCACGCCGGGTCTTGATCCACGAGGTTGATCGTCGGCGGGATCTTCCCCTCCTTGACGACGAGCGCGCAGATCGCGCTCTCGACGGCGCCGGCGGCGCCGAGGAGGTGGCCCATCATCGATTTGGTCGAGCTGACCCAGACGCGGCCCTCGCTCGTAGCGTCCGCGTGCGCGCCGAAGACCTTCGCGATGGCCTGCGACTCCGCGGTGTCCCCCGCCGGCGTCGAGGTGCCGTGCGCGTTGATGTAGTCGACGTGGTCGGGCGCGACCTTCGCGTCGGCGAGCGCCATCCGCATCGCCCGCTGCGCGCCCTCGCCGCCCGGCGCGGGCTGCGTCAGGTGGTTGGCGTCGCTGGAGGCCCCGTAGCCGGTCACCTCGGCGTAGATGGGCGCGCCGCGCTTCTTCGCGCGCGACAGCGACTCGAGGATGAGCACGCCCGCGCCCTCGCCGCAGACGAAGCCGTCGCGGCCCTTGTCGAACGGGCGGCTCGCGCGCTTCGGGTCGTCGTTCCTCTTGGACAGCGCCATCATGGCTTCGAAGCCGCCGATACCGACGCCGGTGACCGTGGCCTCGGCGCCTCCGGCGACCATCACGCTCGCGCGCCCGCGGCGGATCCACTCCGTCGCCTCGCCGAGCGCGTGCGCGCCGCTCGAGCAGGCGCTCGTGATGCAGTAGCTCGGCCCGCGCAGGCCCCAGCGCATCGAGACCTGACCGGCCGCGATGTTCGCGATGATGCCCGGGATCGAGTACGGGCTGATGCGCCCCGGCCCCTTCTCGAGGAGCGTCTGCTTCGTCTTCTCCAGCGTGAAGAGGCCGCCGAGGCCGACGCCGATGAAGCAGCCGGCCGAGTCCTTCTCCTCGTCGGTGAGCTCGAGGTGGGCGTCCTCGATCGCGAGGTGGGCGGCGCCCATCGCGAACTCGGTGAAGCGGTCCATCTCCTTCAGCTTCTTCTTCTCGACGAAGGGAAGCGGATCCCAGCCCTTCACCTCGCCGGCGATCCGCACGCGGAAGCCGGTGGTGTCGAAGAGCGTGATGACGTCGACGCCGCTCTGGCCGTTCAGCAGCGCCTGGTAGGTCTGCTGGGTGCCAATGCCGACCGGAGTGACGAGCCCAACCCCTGTGATGACGACGCGTTCCATCTCGCCCGTCTTCTTAGTCTTAGGCGGCCCGTCTGCAACTGGGGCCGCCTACGGGAACAATCATTTCTTCGTGTGCTTCTCGATGTAGTCGATCGCGTCCTGGACGGTGCGGATCTTCTCCGTGTCCTCGTCCGGGATGTCGATCTCGAAGGCCTCTTCGAAGGCCAGCACGAGCTCCACGAGGCCGAGCGAGTCGGCGCCGAGATCGTCGATAAAGGTCGACTCCGGCTTGATGTCTTTCTCGTCGACGTCGAGCTGCTCCTTGATGATGCGCTTGACCTCGGTGGGAATATCCTGAGCCATACCTGCCTCGTTCTCGGATGAAAAACCGTCACTTAGACTGCGTTGCCGCGGACCTTGAGACGCCCGTGGTGTACACACACTGGGGGAGAATTCCTAGTGCTTTCGGAAGGGCCGCCTCGCCGCGGGGCGCGTAAGCGCCTATGCGGCACGGGGCCCGCGCCGAATCAGACGTACATTCCGCCGTTCACGCGGAGCACCTGCCCGGTGACGTAGCCGGCCTCGTCGCTCGCGAGGTACGCCACGGCGGCCGCCACGTCCTTCGCGGTGCCGGTCCGACCGAGCGGCGTCACCTTGAGGATGTGCTCCTTCATCGGGTCGGTCATCGCGTGGGTCATGTCCGTCTCGATGAAGCCGGGGGCGACGGCGTTGACGGTGATGTTGCGCGACGCGTACTCGCGGGCGATCGACTTCGCGGCGCCGAGGACCGCCGCTTTGCTCGCCGCGTACGCCGTCTGTCCGACGTTGCCCATCTCGCCGACCACGCTCGACAGGAAGACGATGCGGCCGCCCTTGGCCTTGCTCATCGGGCGGATCGCGCAGCGCGCGCAGGTGATGGCGCCGCGCACGTTGGTCGCGAAGAGGCGGTCGAGGTCGTCGTCCTTGATGCGCAGGAGCAGGCCGTCGATCGCGATGCCGGCGTTTGCGACGAGGATGTCGAGGCGCCCGAGCTTCTTCACGACCTCGTCGAACGCCGCCTCGGTCGCCTTCGTGTCGGCGACGTCGAAGCCGCTGATCTCGGCCTTGCCGCCCTTCGCGACGATGGCGTCGGCCACCTCCTTCGCGGCGGCCTCGCCCTTCACGTAGTTGACGACGACCGTGGCGCCCATCGCGGCGAGCATCTCGGCGCACGCGCGACCGATGCCGCGCGAGCC
>JAYVXL010000084.1:0-2609 GCA_043785185.1 Myxococcales bacterium | reverse complement strand
GGCTACGAAGAGTCCAAGGTCCCCGTCGTCGTCGTCGCCGGCAGCGAGAAAATGCTGCCGCTGCGCCTCGTGAAGAGCGAGCCGCTCACGGCGAAGTGGTGGTTCTGGGGAGCGATCGGCGCGGTCGTCGTCGGCGGCGTCGTCGTGACGGCGGCGCTGCTCACCGAGAAGCCGGCCGACAAGGGGAGCATCCCGCCGGGGCAGCTCTCGGCGCCGCTCGTCCGCTTCTGACGGCCCGTCCGCTTCTACCGCTCTGGCGGCTCTGACCGCTCAGAACTCGATGCGCGACGCCAGGAAGGTGCCAAACATGCGGGGATTGCGGACCGCTTGCGGATCGCGGCCCTCGCGATAGAGGACGGTCATCCCCGTCTCCGCGGCGATCTGCCAGCCGCGCGTCAGGAGCAGCTCGACCCCCGCGCCGAGCTGCGCGGCAAGCTCCACCTGGCGCGCCATGTGCGGGACGAAGTCCGTGTCGACGCGCCACTGCCCGAGCCCGAGCTGCGTGAACGGGACGACGCGCCCCTCGCCCAGGCGCATGCGCGACATCACCATGCGCGACGAGCGGCTGACGCGGATCGCGTCGGTGACCGTCATCGGGCCGCCCGCGAGGCTCCGCGCGCCACCCCAGTCGCGCGCGACCAGCGACACGCGGGGCGCGACGCCAAACCACGCGCTCCCGAGCGTGCCGGACGAGGCCGCCGTCGACGCGGCGCTGCCCGTCGGCGCCTCCGCCGGGCGCGCCGTGCCCTCGCGCTTACGCTCCGACTGCGCGGCGAGCCACGTCATTCCCTGTTCGAGCGCGCGACCCCAGTCGACCGTCAGCCGCGGCGAGAGCCCCGAAGAGGGCTCGGCCTTGGCGCTGGACACCGTCATCATCGTCGCGAGAACCACTCCCGTTGCGAGCAACCGACCGCCGACTCCGGGCATCCGACCTCCTGTGCCGCCACTCTGAAAGAGTGGCCGCAGGCTCTGCCCCGATCAATCAGCAAGGCGCATGCCCTCGCGCTTTGGTCGCCCAATGTGCGGCGGTCCACCCTGCACGCGCGCGCGCAGCGATCGCGAAGCGGCTCGTTTGCAGCGGTTTTTCACGCCGCCCGCGTGTGGGTCGAACGTCGACGTGTACGCGCGCGCGTCGGCCGGGCGCGTTCACACCTGAGGTCGACCGCCCTCAACCGTGGATCTCATGCGCGTCAGCCGCGCGTTCACAGCGGCGGCGCCCTAGGCCTGGTGCGCGCGCGCATCAGGGCGCGCATCCGGGGACCTCAAGGGACGCGGACGATGACGGGCCAGTCGTGGAAATCGGTGGCGGCGAGCACCGAGCGCACGACGAAGCGGAAGTCGCCGCGGACCGCGTTGGGGGGCGCCGTGACGGTGAGCGACAGCCCGTTGCCGTTGTGCGCTTCGGTCTGCGAGAGCGTAGCGGTGATGCCGTTCGCGATCACGGCCATGTCGGTCGGATCGCCGGTCCCCTTGTTCCGCCCTGTGTAGAGGCGCGCGTCGTGGGGCAGCTTCGCCGTGCTGAAGAAGTCGACGGGCACCGTCACCGCTCCGCCCGGCTTCACGACGACGTAGCCCTCGACGTTGCGTCCGCCCTTGAGCGGCGTCGTGCGCACGGCGGCGCCAAAATAAATCGGGCTCGCGAGCGGCGGCTGCGGCTGGCAGGGCTCCTTGCTCGCGGCGGCGGCGGCGTTCGACCAGATGGGCTGCACCTTGTAGCCGCTCTCGTCGTAGTTGTCGGCGAAGACGCACACGTCGCCGTTCTCGTTGCCGGCGCTGGCGCCGCCGATCAGCGGAATCCACGCGTCGTTCGTCAGCATGCGGTACGTGCCGGCCGTGTACGGGTACGGATCGCTCGCCGCCTCCGCGAGCTCATGGCTCGCCGTCACCGTGAGCTGGTCCTTCGTCGCCGCCTTCGTCGGCGCCGGGCAGCGCGGCATGACGGCGTACGCGACGCGCTTCGTCACGCCCTGCCACGTCACGTCCGCCTCGCTGTGGTAGCCGAGGAACTCGGTGCACGCCGAAGCCCCGTTGGCGCTGATCTGCGTGCCGGCCGGGAAGTAGAACGCGTAGACGATCTGGTCGACGGGCGCGGGCACCGCGCCGGCGGCGACGCTGGCGGTGAGCAAGGCCTTGATGGCGTCATCGGTGATCGACTTGCCGGCGACGTCGGCGTCGTCGAGCTCGGCGTAGAGGCCGCCTTTTCCTGCGCCCACTTTGTAGCCGCTCATCGTCAGGTTCCACCAGCTGCTCCGCGGGCCGATGATGAAGTCGTCGAACGCGCGAAGCGAGTCGCGCCACTCGTCGGAGACCGCCGCAGCGCCCGCGTCCGCGCCGCCGTCGGGCGCGCTCACGCGATGGAAGAAGGTGATGGTGACGAGGTTCATGTGGTCGAGGACCGGCCCGCCCTGGTTGTCGAGCTGCGGTATCGGCGCGTGCTGCGAGGGGTAGTTGTCCGCCGGTTGCTCGGCGTCGGGGCCCGCGTCGACGTCGGCCGGCGGCGCGGCCTCCGGGGCGTCGCCGCCCGCGTCGGCGGGCGCGCCCGCCCCGGTGCTCGTTCCGCATGCGAAGAAGGTCGCCGGGAGGGCGAGCGCGGCCGCGACGGCGAGGGT
>JAYVXL010000083.1:0-2609 GCA_043785185.1 Myxococcales bacterium | reverse complement strand
CGTTGCTCGACAACTCGATCGTCTTCTGGAGCATGGAGTGCGGTGCGTACACGCACGACTCGACGTCGCTGCCCGTCGTGATGGCCGGCGGCGCTGGCGGCGCGCTGAAGACGGGGATGTACCTCGACTACCGCAACATGTACGCGATGAACCAGAGCGGCGTCGGGACCGAGGTCGGCGACACGACGCACTACGGCATACCGTACAACCAGTGGCTGGGCACCTGCCTCCAGGCGATGGGCCTCTCGCGCGACGAATACGAGCAGCCCGGCATCGGCGGATATGGGCAAATCGCGACCGACGGATACAAGGCCACGGGGGACAAGATAACCTCTGCCTTCGACAAATCGGTCTACACGGTCACCGGCGACTACCTGCCGTTCATCAAAGGACCGCGGGCATGAAGCGCATCGGGGCTCTCGCGGCGGTCGCGCTTGCGGTGGCGGCGTGCGGAACCGACGGCACGGCGGGCCGCGCGGAGCCGGGACGCGACGCTCCGCCGCCCGGCGACGCCGCGCCGGCGGGCCAGCTCGTAGACGCCGGCCCGGAGGCGCAGGTCGCCGTAGACAGCGCCGCCGCAGACGCGCCGATCGCGATCGTCTGCCCGAAGGCGCCGCCGGTCGACTTCGACGCGATCCCCGGCTTCAAAGAGAAATGCACGCGCCTCGTGTACGTCGCGGGAGGGTCGCGCGAGAGCAGCATGGCGACGTCGCTCGACGACGGCGCGCATTGGGGGAACGTCACGTCGATCCCCGGTTCGGACTCGTCGAACAACGGACCCTCCGCGGGCAGGGGCTTCGCGTTCGGGTTCGGGCGCGCCGTCGCCGTGTACACCGAGAGGATCCTAGCCTCGGGCGACGGAACGACGTGGGGGGTATCCGATGGATTCCCGACTTGGCCGTACTCCGTAGGGATCTCCTTCGTCAACGGCCTCTTCGTCTACCTCGGGAGAGGCTCGCAGTTCTCCTTCGACGGCGTTCACTGGGCGGGCTTCCGGGCGAACGATCCGTACCCCAACGGCGTCCTCGCGAATTTCAGGGTGTGGCAGCTGGCCTACGGGGACAAGATCTACGTCGCGGTGGGGCAGACCGAGAAGGGCCAAGCCGGCATTCGCACGTCCACCGACGGGCAGACGTGGTCCGCCGACGTCGTCCTCGGGTCGGGATACGGCGGACTCTTGACGACGATCGCGTTCGGCAACGGCCGGTTCATCGTCGGCGGAACGGGCAACGGCGCCGCGAGCCCGAACGCCGACGGCCTCACCGCGTGGAGCAGCGACGGCGTGACGTGGAACGACGTCGTGACCAACGCGAAGCCGGGCGCCGCCGGCTCCATCGACTTCGCGCAGATCGCGTGGAACGGCTCCACCTTCGTCGCGTCCGCGAACGTCTACTCGCGCGGCCGGTGGACGAGCCCCGACGGCGTCACCTGGACGAAGAGGGACGCGCCCAGCTTCGGATGCCTCACGGCGTTCGAGAATCACTTCCTCGCCGGCGGCGTTGTGGGCCAACCGGCCGGCGTCGTCGCCCTCTCGGACGACGGCGTCACGTGGACGCAGCAGGTCGCCTTCCCGGGCGGCGTCGACGGGGTCCAGAGCGTCGGCATCGGGCGCGTGCTGAAAGGCCCGTGACGCCGCTCAGGCGCTCTTCTTCAGCAGATCGCGAATCTCGCCCAAGAGGACGATGTCGGCGGCGGGCGCGGCCGGCGCGGGCGGGGGCTCCTTCGCCTTCATCTTGTTGACGGCGCGCACGACCATGAACACGGCGAACGCGAGGATGAGCGTGTTCAGCGCCACCGTCGCGAATTGGCCGTAGCCGATCGCGACGACGCCAGCGGTCTTGCGTGCCTCCGCGAGCGGCGTCCCCTCCGGGACGTTGCCCTTGAGCACGAAATACATGTTCGAAAAGTCGGCCTTCCCGAGCAAGCCGGTGAGCGGGATGATGAGCTCGTCGACGAACGACTTGAGGATGGTCGCGATCGCGCTGCCCACGATCAGACCCACGGCCAGATCGACCGCGTTTCCCTTGCCCACGAAATCACGGAAGTCTTTCATCACCGAAGCCATCGAACGTCTCCTTGCGACTGCCACATTCCAGCGTCGTGCCATCGACGCGAGCGAGCGGCGTGCGCAATAGACCCGATCGCGCGTGCGTTGGCTACTGCCGTGTTTGGCGGGTAGGACTCCCGTCTACCGGCAGACGAGCTACGGGCAGACGAGGTTGCACGCGTCGGTGCGCGTCTTCGCGTGCGCGACGTCGACCTTGCACGCATGCGACGCGTCGACGAAACACGGCGGACCGCAGATGCCGGCGATGGGCGAGCAGTCTTCGCGCGTCGTGTACGTCTCGCCCGTGAGCACGTCGCGCGTGCAGGCGCCGCCGGGGCGCACGCAGTCGAGGGGGCAGGTGCACGGGAAGCGGCACGCGCCGCCGCGGCACTCGAGCGCCGGCCCGCACAGTTGATTCGCGTCGCACGCGCCGCCCGGCGCCACGGCGACGCGCGCGCAGCGGGCGTTGGTGCAGAGAAGCGTCGGCTGGCAGTCCGAGGGCGTGGTGCACGCCCCGCCAAGACCCTGTCCCGTCGGCGGGGGCGGCGGTGGCGGCGGCGGC
>JAYVXL010000082.1:0-2611 GCA_043785185.1 Myxococcales bacterium | reverse complement strand
AGGATCCGCTGCGCGACGCGCCGGTCGGCAAGTCCTCCGCGAGCGTCCTCCTCGAGCACCGCGGCACGACGCCGCCGCTCGCGACGGACGCGATCCAGCGCCTCGTCGCCGGCGGCGTGGGCGGCCTCTCGCCGATCGACGTCGCCGTCGTCGCGATCCCGCACGTCGCGCCCGCGCAGCGCGCGGAGACGGACCTCGCGCACGTCGGCCCCATCGCCGTCGCCCGCGGCTCGCTGCGGCCGCTGCAGATCGCGCTGGTGGCGCTCGTGCTCCTCGTCGCGGTGCTCGCCGGCGCGACGCTGCTCCTCTACACGCGGCTCCTGCGCGCGCGGGCGAGCGAGCCCGCCCGGTGACCGGCCCGTGATCACGCTGCGCGGCGTCTCGAAGTCGTTCCCGGTGAGCGGCCCGCAGCGCGTCGCGCACGTCCTCAAGAGCGTAAACCTTCACGTCCCAGACGGCTGCCTCTTCGGCCTCATCGGCCCGGGCGCGTCGGGAAAGAGCGTGCTGCTCAAAATGGTGACCGGCCTCATGCGCCCCGACACGGGGGCCGTCACCGTCGCAGGCGAGGAGGTGACGACGCTCACCGATTTGCGCCTCCAGGAGCTGCGCAAGCGCCTGGGCATGCTGTTCCAGAACAACGCGCTCTTCGACCACCTCACGGTCTTCGACAACATCGCCTTTCCGTTGCGGCGCCTGTACGCGCCGCCGGAGGAGGAGGTCCGCGCGCGCGTCGCCGAGCGCCTCGCGCACGTCGGCTTGTCGGGCTTCGAGGCGCGCATGCCGGCGGGCCTGTCGGGCGGCCAGAAGAAGCGCGTCGGCGTCGCGCGCGCGACGATCATGAACGCGCCGATCGTGCTCTACGACGAGCCGGCCGCCGGGCTCGACCCCGTCACGTCGCAGAAGATCTTCGAGCTGCTCCGCGCCGAGCAGCGCGCGGCGAAGGCGACGGTCATCATGGTGTCGAGCGATCTCGACCGCCTGCTGACGGTGACCGATCGCGTCGGCATGATGTACCGCGGCGAGCTCATCTTCGACGGGACGACCGAGCAGGCGCGCGCGAGCGTCGAGCCGCGCGTCCGGCAATTCGTCCACGGCCTCACGGAGGGGCCGCTCTAGACTCGTGGACCCCGGCACGCTCGACGCGCTGGAGCTGGTGCTCGCGATGGTCGTGAAGATCCCCGCCGGCCTCGCGCTCCTCGGCTGGGACGAGGGGCGCCTGGCGAAGGCCGCGCCCGAGCAGCTCGCGCGCGCGTGGCCGCCGGCGACGCGCCTGTCGGCGACGGTGCTGTTCCCGGAGATCGCGTTCATCGTCCACTTCTGGCGCACGCGCCGCAGCCTTTGGGGCGTGCTCGTCGGCACGCTGTGGTCGGTCGCGTACGTCGTCGCGACGACGCTGCCGATCGTCCTCGTCGACGCGCTCTTGCGGGCCGAGTAGGCTCTCGGCGCCGTGACCGCCGCCGCCGCACCCGAAGAGAGGCCTCCCGTGGGGAGCGTGACCGCGTCGCGCGTCGGGGCGAGCTTCCTCGCCATCGCGGAGACCGTAGGCGGCATGGGCCTGCTTTTCGGCCGCTGCGTGTCGCGCCTCGTCCGCGGCAAGTTCGACGGGCAGGAGCTCTGGAAGAACCTCCACAAGATGGCCGTCAAATCGCTGCCGATCGTCGCGGTCACCGCGGTCTTCACCGGCGCCATCATGGTCATTCAGGCCGCCGTCATCGTGAAGCGCTACAACGCGGAGTCGATGATCGGCGGCGGCGCCGGCTTCGGGACGCTGCGCGAGATCGCGCCGCTGCTCACCGCGCTCATGATCAGCGGGCGCGTGGGCGCGAACAACACCGCCGAGCTCGGCACGATGGTCGTCACCGAGCAGCTCGACGCGCTGCGCGTGCTCGCCATCGACGCCATCTCCTTCCTCATCGTCCCCCGCTTCATCGCGATCACGGCGACGCTCTTCATGATGACGCTCTTCGCCGACGCGATCGCCCTCATCGGCGCGGCGTACACCGCGCAGGGGCTCCTCAAGGTCGACCCGCAGACGTTCTACAACGGCCTCACGACCGGCATCTTCAACCTCGGCTTCGGCGACGTCGCGAACGGCCTCTTCAAGAGCGTCCTCTTCGGCCTCTTGATCGCGCTGGCGAGCTGCTACTTCGGCCTCGCGACCAAGGGCGGCGCGCCGGGCGTCGGCCGCGCCGTCAACGCGCAGGTCGTCGCCAGCGCCGCCGGCATCTTCGTCATCGACTACCTCGTGAGCTTCCTGCTCGGATGAGCCGAAGCGAGGCGATGAAGCGATGACCGACGCCGCGCCCCCCTCGTCGCTCGATCTGCACGAAGAGCCGCCGGAGCCGGGCTTCGTCGCGACGCTCGGCGGCGCGGCGATCGATCTCGTTTTGGGCGGGCGCGAGGTCTACTCCGTCTTCGTCCGCACGCTCTATTACTGCTTCCGCGGCAAGCGCGAGAAGGGCGCGCTCGCCGCGCAGATGTACGAGATCGGCAACAAGTCTCTCTTCTTTTTGTGCACGACGATGGGCTTCATCGGGATGATCCTCGTCTACCAGGCGGGCCTGCAGAGCAAGCGCATCGTCCCGGACTTCACGCTCCTCGGCGCGACGTA
>JAYVXL010000081.1:0-8643 GCA_043785185.1 Myxococcales bacterium | reverse complement strand
CCGCCGTAGAACGGGAACTGCAGCACCACGCCCGAGACGCCGCGCGTCGCTTTGCCGATCGCCGCGGCGTAAGAGATGGGGCTCTCGTGCAGCGTCATGCCGAGCATCAGGAAGGTGACGTTGACGACGTTGTGGTTGAGATCGAAGCCGTGCTCGCGGACGTACCGCTTGAGAAAGAGGAGGCCGAGCGCGCCGACGGCGAACGTGAGGACGCGCGAGCGATCGAGCGCCTCCGCCGGCGTCCGCGCGTCGCCGGGAACGGGAGGAGCCGGGTCCGCCGGAGGGGAGGGGACGAGCGCAGGGTCGAGCGGCGTGGCGGTCTTCGGCTGCAGGAGGACGATGAGCGGCGGGATGAGCACGACCAGGAGCGCGCATGCGATCAAGTTGTAGGGTGCAAATATCGTCTCGCTGAGCGGCACGCGCCCGCTGCCGACCCCGCCTGGCCCGCCGATCCCGCCTGCCCCGCCTGGCCCGCCTGCTTGAGCCTCCAGCATCTTGCTGACGAAGTTCACGTCCGTGTTCATGAGGAGCGGCGCGCTCGCCGTCAGGCCGGCGTGCCAGAGGAGCATCGACGTGTACGCGCCGGTCCCGAGCAGCGGGTAATGCACGGCGACGCCGCGCGCCTTGAGCGTCCGCCCGACCTCGCGCGCGAGGAGAGCGCTCGAGACGAGCCCGAACCCCCAGTGCACCCAGCCCGTCACGAGCGCGTACGACGTCACGAGGAACAGCGCCTGCCCCGCCGTCTTGGGCACCGCCGTGAGCCACGCGAGGCCGCGGCGCGCCGGCGGGCTCGCGGCGATGGCCTCGCCCGTGACGACGATGAGGATGATCTGCAGCCCGAACTTCAAGATCTCCGGATCGCCGAAGCCGCGTGTCCACTCGTCGAGGAGGGCCGAGCCTTTTCCAAGCAGCGACCCGCCGCCGTCGCCCGGCGCGTCCGGCATGGTCGCGAGGCCGAGCGCGAGCGCGACGAGGGTGAGCCCGAGCACCAGCGCGAACGGGTCCGGCATGAATCGCCGCACGACGCGGTCGGCCAGCGCCCCCGCGCGCGCGAGCACGGCGGCGAGCGCCTCTGCGAGCCCTTCTGCGTGAGGCCGAGGACCCATGGGCCCGCCTAGGATACGCGCGTCGCCGGCCGCCCAGCCCCAGCTTTGTGGACCTGCTTGGCGCAGCCTCTTACACTTCCTCTCGAACTCATGCGCCTCACGAAGTCCACCGCGTGCGTCCTCGCCTTCGCGGCTGCTGTCGGCGCCGTGGCGCTCGGCCCTGCCGGCTGCGGAACCAGCCTCCAAAGCATCTACATCCCGGCATCTCGCTTCTCCGCATCCTACGCAGAGGCGCTCTGCTCGAGCCTCCAGCACTGCTGCGACGAGAACGCGATCCGCTTCGATTACAACGCCTGCACGGCCGGCTGGAAGGCCCTCGTCCAGAAGCGCTTCGACGACCCGAACGCCGCGGCGCTGGCCAACTACGACGCGAAGGCGGCGACCGACTGCGTCGCCCAGGTGCGCAGCGCCAAGAACAACAGCTGCGCGCCCGAGCCGGGCACCATCTCGGCGGCGCGCGACACATGCCAGACGATCTTCGCCGGCAAGAAGCTCACCGGGCAGGCGTGCACGACGAGCGCCGAGTGCGCGCCGCAGGAAGGGATGATCGTGAGGTGCTCCGCCGCCGCGGGCCCCGACGCCGGAGGCCAGCTCCCGCTGTCGCAGCCGATGGCCGAGCCCGTCTGCCTCGCCGTGCCGATCCCGGCCGCCGGCGCGCCCTGCAGCAACAACCCGCCGCAGGGCTGCGACGGCGGAAAGAACCTCTTCTGCGATCCGGGGACGCTCACGTGCCTCCCGCAGGCCGACGTCGGTGGCCCGTGCTCACCCAAGATCCCGGACTCGTGTCTGCCGGGCAACTACTGCATCGCCAGCGGCGCCAACGCGGCCTTGTGCGCCCCCGCGCTCGCACCGGGCTCGGCCTGCACGAGCGCGGTCCAGTGCGACGTGGCGAGCACGTGCGATCTCGGGGGCACCAAGACGTGCATCCCGAAGGGCGCGCCGCGCGCGTCGTGCCAGTCGGGGGCCGATTGCACCTCCGGCGCGTGCGATCCCGTCACCAAGACGTGCCTCAAGAACGTGATCGCGACCACCAGCGCCTGCACGGGCGCAGGGCCGTAGTCGAGCCGGGGGCTCGACTACTACCGGTCGTGTGGGACCTGCGGTCCCTCCAAACGCGGAGCGTTTGGAGCCTCCGCGCGTCGCCCTGCGGGCGAAGCCGCTGCGCGCGGCGGCACGCTGCGAGGGCTACGCGCCGAGAGGGGCGGAGAGGGTTAGCTCTTCGAGCGCGATGCCGGCGTGGCGGCGCGGGCGGACTTTGACCTCGAGCGCGCCGCCGGCGATGCGCGCGCTCACCTCGGGTCCTGAGGGGGCGGCCTTCTCGAAGAGCTCCATGAGAAGCGTCTCGGCCGCGCGCGCGCCTTGCGCCGCGTCGACGTCGCTCGGCAGCGCCGCCGCGACCTGCTGTACCGCGCTCGCGAACCGCCCGATGAACAGCTGATCGCCGAGCGTCCCGTGCCCGGCGCGCGGCGCGCGCTCGTAGAACGTCGGCGCGCGAAGGAGGAACGCCGCGTCATGGTTTGCGCCGCAGCCGAAGAGCGCGACGCCGGCGCGCGCGGCCTCCTTGAGCGCGTCGTCCGAGGCCATGACCTCGAGCGGGATCGCGTACGACTGCCCGCCTTCCTCGACCTCGTGCACCGGCAGGTTCTCGACGGCGCCTTCGCGCGGACCGACGAGCGCCGTCGGCCAGCCGGTGCGCGCGTAGCTCTGCGCGCACAGAATGCCGACCGCGACGCACGGCCCGGCGAAGACGTGGCTCGCCGCGTCCTTCGGGTTCTCGCTGAACGAGATCTCGCGCAGGCGCGAAGACGACGACGTGTACGCCGCGCGCACGAGCGGGCCGTTCATCGCGACGGTGAGCCAGCGCGTCGCGTCGCTGGCCGCGAGCGCCCGCGACGACTCCGGGCGCGCGTCCTCGGTGGCGCCGACCTTGCGCAGGACGCGCGGCAGATCGCTCATCCGCGGCGCGCCCAGCAGGCTCGCGCGCCCGTTCACGACGATCGGCGCGTGCTGCTCCGCGCAGGCGCGCGACCATGCGCCGAGCAGCGCGGCGTCGGCGTCCGTCCCCTCGACGTCCTGGTCGACGAGGAAGAGATCCACGGGCGCGCGCGCCGCTTCGCCGCCGAGCCGCTCGCCCAAGGTCGCGATCGCGCCCGCGACGCCGTCGCGATCCACCGGCAAAACGTCGAGCTCGGCGCCGGTGCGGGTGTCCACGCCGTCGACGAGCAGCTTGAGGCCGCGCCACGCGCGCTCCAGGCGGCGTACCTCCGGATGGTGCAGCACCTCGACGAAGATGCGGCCGAAGGCGCGCTCCGTCTTTTCGATCGCGGAGCCGACCACCGCGGCTGGCAGCGCCGCCGCCGGCGGCTTCCCTCCGCGCGCGACCTCGGCGATGAGGCGGCTGAAGCCCGCGGGAATGGCCTCCTTCGCGGCCGGCGCGACCGGCGGCGGCTCCGCGGTGACGTCCGTGTCTTTGAATCCAACTTTGTCGAAGAGCGCGTCGAGCGCGTCCTCCGGCTCCTTCATTTTCGGCGCCGCAGGCGGCGGCTTACCGGGGGAGGCGGCCGGCGCCGGGGCCTTCGTGGACACCTCGCCGGCGAGCGCGTCGGCCCACGCGGGCCGCGGGAGGATGCGCGCGAGCTGCCGTCGCCCGTCCTCCGCCGACACCTTGCGATCCTTGATCTGCGCGACGATCTTGCGAGCCTCGACGAGCGCGCGGAGCACCGGCACTTGCTCGACGATGCCATCGGCGCGAATCGACTTCAGCTCGCTGAAGCGAAGATCGATCTTGAGGGGCTCGGCCTCGGGCGTGAACGGATCGCGGACCTCGATCGCGAAGGCGGGCCCGAGCTTGGCCATCACCTTGTCGAACGAGCCCTTGTCGACCGGCACCGCCTCGAGCGCCGGCCTGCTGCGCGTCGTCCACGCGTCGCCGGCCGCGAGCGCCGACAGCAGCACGATCCGCAGCGGGCCGCGCGCGGCGCTGTCCCCGCCGCCTCCGCCACCCCCGCCGCCTCCGCCTCCCGAAGCGCCTTTCGGGCCCTTGGAGGATTTTCCGGTTCCGAAGCCGACGTCGAAGCTCTTGATGGGGGAGTCGCTCACCCCATCAGGCTACCAGCAGATGAGGCTGCCGGTGTACCCGCACTCGGGGCGCTGCATCAGCGCGTACGTCATGCCGCTGAGGAAGCCGAAGCCCAGGCCGGTGACGCCGCCTAGCACGATTTGCCCGGCGTTTTCCCAGTTGCCGAGGCCGCGGCCGATGCCCGTCACGACGCCGAAGACGAACGGCGCGATCACGTTGCCGGCGAGGCCGTAGCCGCTCACCTGCCCGTGGCTCCACTTGAGCGTGTCGAAGATGAAGACGCCCGTGCCGTGGCCGAGCGCGGAGGCGGCCGCGAACGTGTGCGTCGACATCATGCCGTACGAATCGCAGTGCGAGACGACGCCGCGGTTCGTGTCGTCGCAGCCCGGCCGGTTGCCTTGGAGCGCGTCCTTGAGCGCGAACTCGTTCAGCGCGGTCAGCACCGTCAGCGTCATGAACGGCGCGAGGACCGACACGTGCCAGCGGCCCTTCAGGCCGACGGTCACCTCGGGGTCCGAGTAGAACACGCGCGGCATCAGGAGCTGCGTGCCCGCGCCCGCCACCATGGTGATGCCGGTGACGGCCGCCCAGGTCTTGTCGCGATCAGGGGTGGGGCTGACTGCCTGCGCGTGCGCCGAGGTGGCGACGAACAGGGAGCTGCAGAGCAGGAGGGTCGCGAAGGCTGTGCGCAGGCTCATCTTTCCTACATGCGAGCGTCGCAATGAAACGCGGTGCGGGCCAAGAAAAGCGCGCGCGTGCCGCGCGTTCATCGGCGCGGAGGCCAGTACGGACCGGGCGGCCCTGCCTGTCCGGGCGGCGGTGGCGGCTGCGTGTGACCGTGCATCGGCCGTCCCTCGGCGAGCGCGCCGCTCACCGTCGACAGCTCCACGGTCGCGTTCGTCGGCAACACGCCGCCCATTCCTTCCTGGAACTGCGAGTACGCCTGCGCGAACTGCGGGCCGAAGATGAGCGCGAACGCCTCCTTGTCCTCGCTCGAGAGATCGCCGTGGCGCTCCATGTACAGCTCCCACAGCTGTTTGTAGCGGAACGGGCCGATCTGCAGCCCTTGGCGCCCGCGGTTCTTGCGCGGATCGTCGAGCGTGCGCTCGATCGTCTCGGGCGCGAGCTCGCTCAGCAGCGATTTTACGCCCTTCATGATGCCGTTGAGCATCGCGACCTGGTGGGTCATCAGATCCGCGAACGTGTTCTCGACGAGGCGCGGCTCGTCGCCCACCGTTTGGCGCCAGTCGAGCATCGCGCGCGCGAGCTCGCGCGGATCGCGCGCGACCTCGACGGAGCTCCCCATGCGCACGCCGTCGCCGCGCACCCGCTGGATGTCCATCTGCACTTCGAACTGCTTGTAGCCGTCGCGGAGCGGCACGAAGCACTTGAGAAAGACGTCGAGCGTGTCCTGGATGGTCTGGAGGAATCCGATGATGTCCTCCACGCCGGCGGGCGCCGCGGCGTCGGGCATGTACCACTGCGCGAGCTGCTTCAGGCCGTGCAGCGCGACGGCCTCCTCGCGCGGCGGATCGAGCCGCGAGCCCGTCGTATCCATCTCCACGTGGATCTGATGAGAGCCCGACGGCGCCGACGCCGGGCTGATGTTCGCGAGGCGCTTGAAATCCGGCTCGGCGGCGACGTTCGGGTGCGCGATCATCAGGTCCTCGCAGAACCGCTGGCGCATCTCGGAGTCGTAGGTGCCGATCGTGGTCTGGATCTCCTGGTACAGGCGGCCCCACGCCTGGCGGTAGGCGTCGTAGAGGGGCTTCAGGTGCGTGACCATCGCCGCGCCGACGTCGGTGCCGTGCGGGCGGGTCATCTCCTCGGCGATGTCGTGCACGCCGCCGCGCCGGCGCGACAAGGCCGCCGCGTCCATGTTCACGAGGCTGACCCGGAAGATCGTCATCGCGATCGCGAACTCGAAGTTGCTCGTCGCGAGATCCACGATCGCGTTCGGCTGCACGCGCCCCTGGCCGGGCAAGAGCGTGCCGTTGCGGCTCCCCAGATCCACGAGGTGCACCTCGTCGCCCGAGAGCTGAATGATCGCGTGAAATTGCGAGACGTACCCCGAGTCGATCTGGAGGTCGTTTAGCGCGTTGCGTCCGATCCGTATCGGGAAGCGCTCGAACCTCCGCTCCGTAGAGGTGCCTTCTTGGGTGTTGATGATCTTGACGTCCAGACCGAACACGAGTCGCAGCGTATCAGAGCCGAGCCGGCGGCCACCATTTGTGGCCGCCCGCCGGCCCCGCGCCGCGGACCGCGCGCGCCACAGCCGGTTTCTTGGGCCCACCCATTTGGGTGTGCGACCATTTCCCTACGATGCGTTCCATTAGGCGCGAGTTCATTACCTACGGCTGTGTTGTTGCGGGCGGGCTGGTGCTCGGCTTCAGCCTCCCGAGGCCTGGCTGGATCGCGCCTCGCCCCTCGGCGACGCAGGCGCCGGCCGACCCCGACCCGCTCGTGATGGCGGAGACCGACGCGCTCGGCATGCCGGGCCTCGAGCCGATGCCGGCCGCGCAAGATGGCGCCGAGTCCCCCGAGCTGCGCGCGCTCCGCCAAGCGGAGAAGCGCCTCTTCGCCGACGACGCGCACGCCGCCAAGGTGCAGGCGTCGCTCCCCGCGCCGGCCCAGCCCGAGGTCTGCCAGGACGGCGCCGCGTGCCAGGAAGACCCCGGCAACGCCGACTGGATGACCGGCCTGCGGATGCCGGATCTGCCCGTTCACGCGGACGTCAAGGTCGCGCGCTTTCTCCACTACTTCACGCAGAACCCCCAGGGCCGGAAGATCTTCCGCACGTGGTTCAAGCGCAGCGGCCGTTACCGTCAGGCCGTCGAGACGGCGCTTCGCGAGCGGATGCTCCCGCGCGATCTGATGGCGCTCGTCTTCATCGAGAGCGGCTTCTCGCCGTTCGCGACGTCGCAGGCCGGAGCGGTCGGTCTCTGGCAGTTCATGCCGGACACCGCGCGCGCGTACGGCCTCGCCGTCGAGGCGGACTACGACGAACGCCGCAGCATCGCGCGGGCGAGCGACGCGGCCGCGCGTCACCTGAGCGACCTCTACGAGAAGTTCGGCTCCTGGGAGCTCGCGCTCGCGGCCTACAACATGGGCTACAAGGGCATGCTCGACCGCGTGCGGGACACCGGGAGCAACGACTTTTGGACGCTCGCGAAGATCGAGGGCGCGCTGCCTCGGGAGAGCCAGCTCTACGTTCCGAAGATCGAGGCCGTCGCGATCATCCTGAACAACCTGGAGCGCTTCGGCTTCGACGACACGCACGTCGACGCGCCGGTCTCCTCGTCGAACCTCGAAGTGCCGCCGGGCATCGATCTGGCCACCGTCGCGCGCGCGGCGGGCACGAGCATCCAGCACCTCCATGAGCTGAACCCCGAGCTCGTCGGCGATCAGGTCCCCGACCGCGGACGATCGTTCGTCGCGCACATTCCGTCGAGCGGCCTCGCGCGCGCCCACGCGATGCTCCCGCGCCTGCTCGATCGTCGCGAGCGCGACGGCCTCGAGCAGGAGGTCGGCCGCGGCTTCGATTGGGGCAAAGACGAGCTGCCGCGCAAGGATCTGGCGTACCGCCGTGACAACGGCGGCGACGACCTCCTCGACCTCCCGCATCCGCAGCGGCGCTCCGCCCGCACGTGGCGCGGACTCGACGGTGCAGGTGACGGTGACGACGCCGCGCCGACGCCGCGGACCGTCTTTTACCGGGTCGGGGACCACGAGACGCTCCAGGACGTCGCGAAGATGTTCGGCACGAGCGTCCAGGAGATCCTCGACGCGAACTACCTCGACCCGTCCGCGAAGCTCCAGAAGGGGATGCTCCTCTCGCTCAACGTGCGCGGCGACGTGATGGGCCGCCTCGCCAAGAAGCGCGCAGAGGCGCGCCTCGACCGGCAGGAGCAGCAGCAAGCGCAGGACGGCGCCGACGATCTGGCGCCGGGCGACACGGTGATGAAGCACAAGTCTCTGGCCGGCGGCGGCGGCGGCGGCGACGAGGGTGGGGGCGGCGGCGACGTCCTCCGCGGCTACGCCCTCGCCACCCCTCGCGGCGGCCCGCGCGCGCCGGACGTCGCTTCGCTCCCCCCGCAGCCGCCCCACGTCGGCGTGACCCCGGACCCGCCCCGGACGTCTCTTCCGCCGCGCGCCGGCAGCAAGCGAAGCGGACCCGCCCGCCGTGATGATAAGTAGTACGGACCCACCTGCAGAGGTCTGAAAGAGGTCTGAATGCTCGTCGCCGAACCGAAGAACCTTGCACGGAAGCTGAATGAGACCTGCACGCGCGCCCTCAATACGGCCGCGGGAATGTGCATGTCGTCGCGGCACTACGAGGTCACCGTCGAGCACGTGCTGCTCGCGCTGATCGACGACCCGTACAGCGACATCAACGAAGTCTTCTCGCACTTCCGCGTCGACGCGGGAGGCGCGCGCTCGTACTTGCAGCGCTACCTC
>JAYVXL010000080.1:0-8650 GCA_043785185.1 Myxococcales bacterium | reverse complement strand
ACAGCGAGACGGGCGGCATGCTCGCGAGCAGCGACACCTCGCTCGCCGAGAGCAGCTGCGCGATGAGCGCGCCGAGCAGCGGCGCAGGCGGGAGCGCGGGGAGCCAGCAGGTCGGCGCGGCGCGGCGGGACGGATCGTTGCCGATCACGATCAGCGGCGCGCCTTCGGGGCGATCGCCGAGCAGCTGCACGAGGTCCTCGCTCGGCGCCTGAGCGAGGACCTCGCCGCTGTGAAGAACGTACGCGTTCGCCATCGTGTGCGCCCCGCGCAGCGCGTCGGCGTTCGGCCATTGGATCGGGACGATGCCCCACGCGCCCGCGCTCCGCACGGCGCGTACGAGGGCCTCGAGCTCCCCCGCGCCTGTCGCGCACGCGGCGATGGTCCTGGTTTCCTGCGATCCCATATACAGAAAGGCCACGTTGAGCCTACGGGATGGCCACGCGCCAACGCAACGCGGATTGAAAGCAATACGGCGCGCGCGGAGAGAAGCCCCGAATTTCCTCGATTCCGGCTCGAAACCCGGGAGTTCCAAAGAGGGGCGGGCGAGCGCGGTCGCTGTATTGAAAATTGCGTCGACCTTTCCAGCAGATGCGCCCGAGGTGTACTGAAAACAGGGCAGGCCCTCGTCGGGCGCCATTCCCTAAAGCCTGAAGAATCCGCGGGATGCCCGCGTGGGCGCCGTTGGCCCGCCGGATGCGATGGAAGAGATCGAAGAACGGTGCAGGTGGTTGTCGGTCCTCCTGCCCGTTCGCGTTTTTCTTCACCCGAAACTCGATCCGCTTCGAAGCCTCTGTCTACACTTGTATGTAGAGTGCATGACCCGCTGCGCGGTAAGGGGGCCGAGGTAGGTCGACGCGCGCGTCCACATGCAGCGCGCGCCATTCGGTTGGCGCTCTGCTCTCAAGCATAGGTCCAACGATCATGAATCTCATGCCAGGCGAACGCGCACGGAGGAACGGTACGCTCGCACGTTCAGGTGCGCAGGTCGCTCACAAACCTGCGAAATTCTCGCTCGATTTGCTCCGCGCGGTTTCCTCGTTCGGTATCCTCTGCTGGTGGTGAGCGCGTCCGTGCATCCCAAAGACTTGCTGGTCGGTCGCACGATCGCCGGCAAGTACTTGATCGAGTCGAGCGTCGGCAGCGGGGCGATGGGAACGGTGTATCGCGCGCGTCAGATCGCGCTCGACAAGATCGTCGCCATGAAGGTGCTGCGCCGCGAGTTCGAGCAGAACCGCGAGTTCGTCGCGCGCTTCAGCGTCGAGGCGCGCGCGGCGTCGAAGCTCGACCATCCCAACTCGACGCGCGTGATGGACTTCGGTCGCGAGCCGGACGGTCTGCTCTACATCGCGATGGAGTACCTCGAGGGACGCGACCTCTACGAGGCGATGCGGGAGGAAGGGCCGTTCTCGGCAGAGCGCATCGCGAACGTGCTCGCCCAGGCGCTCGCGGGCGTCGCCGTCGCGCACGAGCTCGGGATCCTCCACCGCGATCTCAAGCCCGAGAACATCATGCTCCTGCCGACCGTCGACGACGAAGGTCGCTCGACGGACCTCGTGAAGGTCTGTGACTTCGGCATCGCGAAGCTGAGCGGCTTCACGGACCTGCACGAGCCGTCGGCGCCCGTCTCGACGCCTGTGTCCGGGAGCCATCGCCTCACGCGCATGGGCAACATCATCGGGACGCCCGCGTACATGTCCCCGGAGCAAGCGTGCGGCGAGCCCGCCGATGCGCGCAGCGACATCTACGCGGTCGGCGTCATCCTGTTCGAGATGCTCACCGGCCGCGTGCCCTTCGAGGGGGCGACGCCGGAGGACACGGTGAACATGCACCTGTCGGCCGAGCCCCCGAGCCCGTTCGACCTGAACCCGATGTGCAGCCCCGAGCTCGCCCGCATCTGCATCAAGGCGATGCAGAAGACGGCGGCCGCGCGCTACTCGACCGCGCGCGACATGCGCGCGGACATTCGAAGCGTCATGATGCACGACTTCGGCGTCGCGCCGTCCGGGCCGCTGCCGCTCAGCCAGCCGCGCATGATGACCGGCTCGAGCTCGTCGCGGAGCAGCGAGCCGCGCATGGAAATCGACACCGCCACCATGCCGCAGATGGCCGAGATTGCGCGGCCCAAGCCCCGGCCCCCCGCGACGGGCAAGCGGAACATCGCGCTCCTCGCCGGAGCGGTGCTCTTGCTCGGCATCGGCGCCGCGGCCTTTGCGCGCCCCAAGAAGACGCCAACCCCGCCGCCTGCGCTCACGCACGTGGACGCGCCGGCTTCGCCGACGGGGGTGCTCGCAGTCGCGCCGGCGCCCGATACGCAAGGGGACAAAGTGGATCTCGCGGTCGTGCACCGCGACACGATGGCGGCCGTGCCGCCGGTGGGCTCGCCCGATCCAAAGGGCGCGCCGACGACTCAGACGGGTGCGCTCGCCGCACGTGGCCGCGCGCCCGCGGCCGGCGCGCGCACGACTCCGTCGCCGAAGGCCGAGCCGCCCCCCGTCGCGGCCGCGCCCGCGGCGCCGCTGGCCACGCCGCTCACCGCCGTCGCAGCCCCCGAACCTGCGCCCGTCGCGGCGCCGCCCGTGGTCGCTGCGCCCTCGCCGCCCCCTGCGACCCCCCCTCCGGTCGTGTCCACGCCCGCCGCGCCCGCCTTCGATCCCGCGCGCGCGCGCATCGACGTCGGCGCGCTCCGCACCGATCGCATGAGCCCGCGCGACGCCAACGCCATCCTCGGCCGCGCCGACCTGAAGTCCTGCTATGTCGCGTCGGTCAAGGCCGGCGAGCCGGCCGCACCCGGCAGCGTCACCGTGAATCTCGAGGTCGAGGACATGCGCGTCGCCCGCGCGAAGACCTCCGGCGCATCCTCGTCTACTTCTCTGCGACGTTGCATCGAGTCACGGCTGGTGGGCTCGCGCGTTCCTAGCGCGGACACCGGCTCCGCGACGGCAAGCATCCCTCTCTCTTTCTCAACTCAATAAACAAAACGGCGGAAAAATGCGAAGTGCGTTTGCGCTCTGCCTGATGGCGGCGGCGTCGGCTGTCGGCTTGTGCACGACGGCCAGCTGCTCGTCCTGGGTCGAATCCAACCTAGAGCCCTTCGACGGCGGGCCCCCGAAGTACGCCGACGCTGCGGGGCGACCGGTGAGCTTCAAGTTGGATATTCGCCCACTCATGAATAGGAGCAATTCCGATCCCAGCGGGCACGGCTGCAAAGTCTGCCATTACCCCACCTTTTGGGGCGACAAGGGCACCGAGTCCACAAAGTTGGATCTTTCGACGTTGGGTGCGATGAGACAGGGAGGATTCCACAGTCCGAACATCGTCGTCCCCGGCGATCCGGCAAACTCGGCGCTGGTCCAGAAGCTGCGCGGGCAGTTTTCGATCGGCGCGAAGATGCCGAAGGATGGGCCTCCGTACTGGAGCGAAGGTCAAATACAGTTGGTGGAGCGCTGGATTCTCGAAGGCGCGCAGGGAGCGGACAACGAATGAACATTCCCCGAAGCAGTCGCGAGGTTGCCCGAGGCCTACTGCGGCCGTTCCTCGCAGGGGCCGTCGTGCTAGGCCTCGTCGCGTGCAGCGGCCGGCCGCCGCCCGAATCCATCACGCCCCTGAACGAAGCCACCATGACACCCGAGCTGCGCGCGGACTACGACGTCTTCGCGCAAAAGTGCTCGAAGTGCCATTCGCTCGCGAAGCCGCTCAATAGCCACGTCGACGACGACGGCGTCTGGATCCGTTACGTCGCGAAGATGCGAAGGCAGCCGGCGAGCGGGATTTCCCAGCGAGACGGCGAAGCCATCCTTCGATTTCTGCACGCGCTCGTCGAGCAAGAGCGTGCAAAGACTGCGGAGAAATCCAAGTGAACCACGCGCGCTATCTGCTCGTTCTCCTCGGCTCGCTCTTCATCGCGCTCGTCGCGGGGAGCGGCGACGCCTTCGCCGTCGATCGGACATTCGCGGGGTCGGCGCAGCTCGACTACCACTTCGTCCCGACGATGAAGAACGCGAACTCGAACGTCGTTCCCACGGGACAGGGGTCGTACACGTTCGACTCCTTCACGATCGAGGCGGCGGTAAAGGTCGCCGTCGACGTCAGCGATCACCTGTCCGCCAACGTGAAGTTGTGCTTCGGCTGTCACGGCCTCGAAGCGGATATGGCGTACCTCGATTGGCACCCGGTCGACGAGATCAACGTCCGCGCGGGGCGCTTCAGCCCCAGCTTCGGCTCGTTCAACATCCGTCACGACCCGGCGAACCACAAGCTCAGCGACAAGCCGCTGGCGTACGACATGGGTCGCATGCTCCGGCGCGTCGACTGGAAGATGGGCGTCCTGCCGTCGCCCTTCCCGGACAACGGCGTCGAGGTCAGCGGCACGCACTGGTTCGGTGAGGACTTCCAACTCGACTACGCCGTCTACGGCGTCGGCGGGTTCAAGGGCGCGAAGGACGCGCCCGAGCTCGACTGGATCACGTCCCGATCCAGCAACGCATACTACGTCGACAACAACGGTCGCCCGACGATCGGCGGGCGCGTGGCGCTGACGTCGCGTCTCTCACCGACCAACGACCTCACCTTCGGCGGCAGCGCGATGTACGGCACCTACGACGCCGGTAACGACGTCTGGTACGAGATCCTCGGCGCCGACGCGACGCTGCGGCTCAATCGCACGGCGATTCGCGCGGAGTACCTCGTGCGAAGACAGTCCTTCGACACGTCGGTGCAGGCGAAGTTCCTCTACACGGTCCCCGCCGGGGCGCAGTACGACTACTTCTCCAAGCACGGCGCGTATATCGAGATTGAGCAGCCGCTCTCGCCGAAGTTCGACATCATCGGCCGCGCCGACACGCTCTTTCGCTTCGGCAACGTGACGAAGGGAACGCCGCTCTCGCAGAAGAGCTCGATCGCACGCGGCACGCTCGGCGTCGCATATGCGGTCGAGCAGAACCTGCGCTTCAAGGCCTCCAGCGAGATGTGGTTCTTCTCGGACGAGGACTCGCGCGGTCACGACAAGGAGCTCACGTTCCACCTGAGCGCCGTCGCCACGTTCTGAATCGGGCGTCGCCCTAGGGAGAGGCGGCAGCCCACGAGGCTCGCCGCCTCTCTTGCGTTTGTCCCTCTCGCCCGACTTACTCGGCGTACATCGTGATGTCGGTCGCGGCTTCCATCGCGAGCTGGCAGGCGCGGTCCCAGTCAGGGTGCCGTAAGAGGATGTAGCCGTCGGACACGAGAGTGGCCTTCCAGTTGCGGCGTCGCGTGCCGATGGGGAGGAGGCGCTCCTCGACGACGTAGTCCGCGTAGCGCCGCATGAACTCCTTCAGGCCGTCGACGCGCGTGATGCGGCCGTCGCCGATGGCGCGCTTGAAGATGATCGCCGCGTTGTACTTGCGGACGGTGGGGGCGCGAAACTCGCCGAAGCACACCGCGCGCGCCCACTCGCGGAAGAGATCGATGTCGCACGTGTAGTTCATCTGGTCGACGAGGTGCGCGCCGCCGGGGCGGCAGCCGATCTCGCCGAACACCGCCTCGCCGTTCGGCTTGCGGAACCACTCCATGTGCGTGAATCCGTCGCCCATGCCGAGCGCGGTCAGCACCTTGCGGCCGAGCGCGATGCCGCCGGCGAGCGCCGCCTGGTCGAGGTTGCGCACGGTGACGATGACCGGGCTGATCCACTCGTTCGTGCGCGCGATGAGCGGTTTGGGGAGGTAATGGGCGACGTTCGCGAACGCCGGCCGCCCGCCCACGCAGACCGTGTCGAACGTGAGCTCCTCGCCCTCGACGTACTCCTCGCAGCTCGCGTCGCCGACGCGCGCCATCTTGGCGAGCGTCGCCTCGAGCTCTTTGTCGTCCTCGACTTTGTACGTGTCCGCGCTGCCGGCGCCGGCGATCGGCTTCAAGATCAGCGGGTAGCCGATGCGCTCGGCGGCGGCGCGCGCGTCGCTCACCGTCTTCACGCGCGCGGCGCGCGGCACGCGCAGGCCGGCGGCGGCGACGCGCTCCTTCATGAGCTGCTTGTCGCGGAAGCCGCGCACGGCGTCGACGCTCATGCCCGGCACGCCGAGGCGCTCACGAAGGAGCGCGGCCGTCTCGACGAGGATCTCCCAGTTCGCGAGGACGCGGTCGACGCTTCGACTCTTCAGCCACGTGGCGACGCGCTCGCACACGTCCTCTGCGTCGAGCAGGCGCGGGACTTGAAGGTAATCGGCCAGGTGCTCCTGCACGCGCTCCGGCAGCGCGGCCCGCGGCGTGTCCCCGACGCCGTAGACGTCGACGCCCAGCTCCGCCAGGCCGCGCGTGTATTGCTGCATTTCCGGCGGGTAGCTCGGCGCAAGGAACACAGCCCTCATGCGCCGTATGCTACAACGTGCGCATGCGCAACGTCCTCTTCGTTGCTCCCTTCCCGCTCGAGATCACGATGCGCTTCGCACGCGCGGCGGCGTCGATCGACAACGTGCGCTTCCTCGGGATCTTCCAGGAGCCGCCGCAGGGAGACGACGCGAAGCTCTTCACCGACGTCGTCCTCGTGAAGGACGGCCTCGACTCTCGCCAGCTCATCGAAGCCGCCCACCTCTTGCGGCGCCGCCATGGCGACGCGCACCGCGTGATCGGCATTCTCGAGGCGCTGCAGGTGCAGATCGCCGAAGTGCGCCGCTCGCTCGGCGTGCCCGGCCCGAGCCCGGAGACGGCCGACCTCTTTCGCGACAAGTCGCGCATGAAAGACGAGCTGCGCCGCCACGGCCTGCCCTGCGCGCGGCATCGGCTCGTGAAGAGCTGGGCGGACGCCGAGGGGTTCGCGACCGACGTAGGCTTCCCGGTCGTCGTGAAGCCGCCGGCCGGCATGGGCTGCAAGGCCACGTGGCGCGTCGGCTCGCTCGACGATCTGCGCGGCGCCATCGGCGCGCTCCACCCGAGCCCGGAGCGGCCGGCGCTCATCGAGGAGTTCCTCCGCGGTCAGGAGTACAGCTTCGAGACCATCACGCTGGGCGGGCACGTCCGGTTCCACTCGATATCCCGGTATTTCCCGACGCCGCTCGAAGTGATGGAGTCGCCGTGGATGCAGTGGGTGTGCCTCCTGCCGCGCGTCATCGACGGGCCGGACTTCGCGGACGTGCGCGACCTCGGCGTCCGCGTCGTGCGCTCGCTCGGGCTCGAGACGGGCTTCACGCACATGGAGTGGTTCCGCAAGAGCGACGGCTCACTCGCCATCGGCGAGATCGCCGCGCGGCCTCCGGGCGCCAACATCGTGCGCATGAACAGCTTCGCGTATGACACGGACATGTACCGCGCGTGGGCGCGCGCCGTCGTCGACGACGCGTTCGACGGGCCGTGGGAGCGGCGCTACGCGGTGGGTTGCGCGTTCCTTCGCGGCATCGGCCGGGGGCGCGTGCAGAAGGTGACCGGCGTCGACAAGGCGAACGAGCTCTGCGGCCGCTACGTCGTCGAGTCGCGCGTGCCGCAAATCGGCGCCGGCCGCTCGGACAGCTACGAGGGCGACGGCTACGTGATCGTGCGCCACCCCGACACCGAGTACGTCAAGGCAGCGATGAAGACGGTGATCGAGACGATCCAGGTTCAGTACGGCTGATCGCGAAAACCGCGTCACCTCGCCGAGCGGTCGCCGCGGGCCAGTGAGCGGCGAGCGAGGGGGTTCGGCGCGTCCTACGTTTGGACTGTGGCCACACAGACGCTCGCCGCCGCGCTCGAGCTCGGCGCCGTCCTCTCGAGCGGCGCGGGCGCGCTCCTCTTCGCGCGCGCGCTCGCCCGACCGCCGACGCTCGGACCGCCGCGACCCGCCTTGTGGCGGGCGCACCCGTTCACGCAGCTGACGCTGCTCGGCGCGCTCATCGTCGCCAACCAGATCGCGTTCAACGTCTACGTGCGCGCCGTGCACCACGGCGACCCGTCGTTCGTCGCGCGGTACCTGCCGGCGGGCTGGTTCGATGTCGTGCCGAATCATCCGGCCGTCGTCCTGGTGGCGCGCCTCGTCGGCCCGGGCGCGCGATGGCTCGCGCCGACGGTGCTGCGCGTCCAGGCCTTCCTCGAGCTGCCGTTCACGCTCCTCGCGTACCTGTCGATCGCGCGGCTGCTCGATCGCGCGCTCTACCGCTTGCTCGTCCGGCCGTCGTGGCTCTGCGCAGCGTCGCTCGCGTTCACGGCGCCATTTTGCGTCGTGGAGCTCGGGCTGGCGAACCCGTGGACGGCGGACGATCTCTGGCTCCGCGCGGCGTCGTGCGCGCTCACGCCGGCGTGGCTCGCGTGGCTCGCGCGGGGTGAGCGCGGCGGCGCCGAGTTCCCTTCGGCCGAGGGGCGGCCGGTCGGCGTCGTCGGGTTGCTCACGTTCGTCCTTGGCGCGCTCGCCACCGCGTACCTCGTCCTCGTCATGTACGACGTGACGTTGCTCTACAACCTCGGGCACATGCCCTTGGCGAAGGGGCCGCTCGCTGCGGCGTGGTCCATCGCGATGGTGGCGCACCTGGGCGACGGGCGGTTCGATGGCTTCGTGCACCGCCTCGTGACCGCGTCGCACGCGGCGGCGCCGCCGCCCACGCTCGGCGTGCGCGCCGCGACGAGCGCGCTCGCCGCGTTCACGGCGCTCTTCTTCGTGCCGTCGCTCGCGCTTCGGTACGACGCGTACCGGCCGCTCGCGCAGCTCCTCGGC
>JAYVXL010000079.1:0-2628 GCA_043785185.1 Myxococcales bacterium | reverse complement strand
GCCGCGCGCCGCGTGAGTCGAGGAGCGCGCTACGGCGCGCCCACGAGCCTCGTGTCGCGCCCGAGCGCGTGCTCGAGGCGGACGCGGGCGACGCGCGCGTCGACGGTCGCGTTCAGCGCGTCGAGCCGCGCGCGCGTGAGCTCGGTCTCGGCGTCGGTGAGCGTCGTGCTCGTCGCGCGGCCGTTGTTGAACAGCTCGCGCGCGACGCGGTAGGCCTCGGTCGCGCTCGCGAGCTGGCGCTTGGTCGACTCGAGCGCGACCTCCTGCTCGTGGATCGACTGCCACGCCTGCATGACCTCGATCTCGATGCCGTCGCGGATGACGCCCTTGTTCGCCTCGGCCGCCGACGCGCGCGACTCGGCGTCCATCGTGCTCGGGGAGGCCGTGAAGAAATCGTTCGGCGACCACGTGGCCTGCACGCCCACGTCCCACGTCGGGAACCACTCCTGCGTCTGCGGGAAGCGGCGCTGGTTCGGGTTGCCGAGGATCGCGTCGCCGAAGGCGCTCACCACCGGGTACTTTCCGGCGTTCGCGACCTTCGCCTGCTCGCGCGCGGCCGCGGCGTTGAAATCGATGCTCTTGATCTCCACGCGCGACGTCAGCGCCTCCTGCGTGAGCGCCGGCAGGCTGCCCTGGATGGGCGGCGGCGGCGGGGTGTCGAGGCTCTCGCCGGGCGCGATGTTTTGTTCGGCGGGCAGGTGCATCGCTTGCCGCACTTGTTTCTCCGAGAGATCGGCGAGGTTCTTCGACCGCTCGACCTGGAGCTCCGCCGCCGCCACCGCCGTCTCGGCGCGCAGCACGTCCGCGCGCGAGGCGTTGCCGACGGCGAACTGGTTCTTCGCGTCGGTCAGGTGGGTCTTCTGATCGCCCAGCGCCTGCTCGGCGACGGCCGCCGCGCCGCGCGCGCGCAGCCAGGTGTAGAACGCCACCTTGCCGTCGGCCATCGACTTGGTCCGCGCCGCGGTCGCGTCGAGTCGCACCGCGTCGCGCTGGTGCGTCGCGGCGGTGAAGGTCTGATCGATGCGGAGGAAGTAGTCGCTGATGGGGACGGTGACGGTGCCCTGGAGCAGCCAGTTGTTCAAAACGAGGGGGATCGAGGGCGACGGCGGCGTCACCGCAAAGAGCGGCGTGCCGGGTGAGATCTGGCCGGCGGTGCCCGGGGGCGCGTAGACCGACGGGAACGGCGACGCTGCGAAGAACGCCGGCGGCGTGAAGTCACTGAGCCGCGTGTAGCGGCCGAGCGCCGAGAGGCGCGGGAGAAAGCTCGCCCACGCCGCGTCGACGCGCGCGGCCGCGCCCTTCAACGTCTCCTGCTGCGCCTTGGCGGAGAAGCTCGTCGCCGCGGCGCGCGCGCCGACCTGGTCCGCCGTGAGGCCCGAGGCCTCGATTCGCACGAGGTCTACGGGCACAGCCTCGGGCGCCGTCGTCGCTCCGCCTTGCGGCGCGGCCGCGGGCGCCGGGGCGGTCGTGGGTGCGGCGCTCGCCGCCGGCGAAGCCTGGGTAGCCCTCGCAGGGGCCTGGGCCTCCGCGACCGCCGCCGGCGCCGTGACCGTGACGACGGCCGCGGCCGCAAACGTGAGCGAAAGAGCCGTGATTTTTCGCATTTTCCAATCGTCTCCGAATTACCCCAGCACTTGGATGCCGCGACCATACCTTTCCGCGCGCGCGGCTCGAAGCTTTCCGTACGGGCCGGTTACTCGGCCGCCGACGGCTCGGGCGAGGCCGCACCAATGGGCGCGGGGCGCGGGGCCGGCGCGTCCACCGCGGGCGGCAAGAGCTTGTAGAGGACCGGCGTGACGACGCGGGCGAGGAGCGTCGAGCTCACGAGGCCGCCGAGGATGACGAGCGCGAGGGGTGAATAGAGCGCCGAGCGCTCGAGGACCAAGGGGAGGAGGCCGCCGATCGCCGTCAGCGTCGTGAGGAGGATGGGGACGAAGCGCGTCTCGCCCGCGCGGCGGATGGCAAGGTCGAGCGGCGCGCCGGCCTCGCGCAGGTGGTTGGTGAAGTCGACGAGGAGGATCGAGTTTTTCACCTCGATGCCCATGAGCGCGACGAAGCCGACCGTGGCGGTGAACGACAGCGTGTTGCCGCTGAGAAATAGCGCCACGAGACCGCCGATGACGCCCAGCGGGATGACCGACGCGACGATCAGCGTCCCTTTGAAGGTGCGGAACTCGAGGACGAGGATCGACAAGACGCCGAAGATCGCGACGACGATCGCGGTGCCGAGGCCGCCGAAGCTCTCCTGTCGGTTCTCGAGCTCGCCGCCCGCGGCGAAGCGCACGCCGGCGGGCAGCTTCTCGGCCGCGACGTTCGCGAGCACCTCGCGCGTGAGCTTGTCGGTGTTGAAGCCAGGAGCGACCTGCGACGTCACCGTCACGCTGCGCTCCTTGCCGTAGTGGCGGAGGCGCGTCGGCGACGGCTCGAACGTGAGCTCCGCCAGCTCCGCGAGCGGCACCGGCGCGCCCTTCTGCGTCGGGACGAAGAGCGACGCGAAGACCTCGAGCCCCGGCCGCGCGCCGCCCTCGGGGCCGCCGCGCGCCGCGCGCGGGACGGTGACGCGCACGTCGTCGGCCTCGTCGGCCTCGGCGCGGCGGTACTTCGCGGCGACGACGCCGCCGACGGCCA
>JAYVXL010000078.1:0-8711 GCA_043785185.1 Myxococcales bacterium | reverse complement strand
CGCCGTCGCCGCCGTCGCCGCCCTCGGCCGCGCCTGCGTCCCGCGCCGCGTTGCAGGCCGCCTTCGGAAGGCCGGTGATCCAGTCGCGCACGAGCTGGGTCGCCTCTCTGTCGACGACGTCGCGGCTGATCTGCGGCATCGCGATCCCCGGCTGCGTCGACGCCATGCGGTACCAGAGGATCGACGCGTCGGGATCGCCGGGGACGACGTCCCACGTGCGCGCGCCGACGCTGCCGCCGGCGGAGAGCGGCTCCTTGCACACGCCGAAGCGCGTCGGATCCGTCTCGCTCGCCCACATGAAGAGGCCGCTCGTGCTCGCGGAGCCCGCGGCGTCGTGGCAGTGCGCGCAGTTCACCTCGAGGTACGCGCGCGCGCGCGCCTCGACCGTGTAGTGGGCGGCGTCGTTCCACGTCGCGAGCCTCGGCGCCGTCTTCGCGTCGGCGGGGGCGCCGGCCAGGATGCCCGCCGCCGACCAGCGCGCGAGCTGGTTCTCGGTCACGCCGTCCGCGTACGCGAAGTCGCGGTTCAAGTTGCGCGCCTTCGGCCCGATCGGCACGACGTTGCCGTTCGCCCCGTGGCACTGCTGGCACTGCGCCTGCGTCGGCTGGAGGTAGCCGTGCTCGTTCTTCGTCCCGGCGCCGTCGATCCACGAGACGCGCAGGGCGCGACCGCCCGGGTTGTACGTCGCCGTCGTCTGCGCGTCGTCCCAGAGGTACCCGTACGCCTTCCAGCCGTCCGCCACGCGCACCAGCAGGCGCGTCTCGAGCCAGTGCATCACGGGCTGCGCCTTGCGCGCGTCGTCGGGGAAGCCAAACGACTTGATGATGATCGTGCCGACCGGGAACGCGAAGACCGCGGTGCCGTCGTACGTCGCCGTTTTTCCGGGCGGGACGTACACCGCGCGGCGCTTCACCGAGTAGTCGCTGAAGAGCGGCGTGTTCAGATCGTAGGGGACGACGCCCGCCGCATACGTCGGCGCTCCGTTCACGAGCGAGACGAGGCAGTATGGGTCGAGGGTCGGGTACGCCGTCTGCGCGTACGTGCCGTCGCCGCCCGGCGCGCAGGCGCCGGCGTCGGCGGCGTCCGGAGGTGCGGCGGCCTCGAGCGCGGCGTCGCTGCCCTTGCCGGCGTCGGCGGCGGCACCGACGGGGTTGATGGACAGCGCGTCGTCACACGCCGCAGACGCTGCGGTGACGGCGAGCGCCGCGCCGAGCGCGACGAGCCAGACGAGCGAGGGGAAGGTGCCGCGGACGCGCACGCGCGACCTAGAACGCCACCGGGGCCAGCGACGGGAGCGTGCAGCCGTACGCGCTCGCGTCGAAGGTCAAGACCGACGTGAAATTGGAGCCGTCGCTGGAGAGCTGATCGAAGTGGAGGTTCGCGAAGTCGACCGCGCCGTTCTTGCCGAAGCACACGTACGTCGGGTTGCCCGGCGGCGCGCCGCTCACCGGCCCCGCCGAGTCGGCGATGCCATCGACGAGGATCTCCGGCACGTGCTTGTGCGGATACTTCGACGCGCCCGACGCGAGCAGAAGGCCGAGCTGCGTGCCCAGGTCGGCGTCGTTGCCGTTGCCGTTCATGGTGTTGTCGTGGAAGTAGATGCGCTTGCTGACGGGGTTGTACGCCGGGTCCTGCGACGGCTTCCAGCTCGGGCTCGAGACGTAGTAGCTGACGACCGAGAACGCCGTCGTCGCGTTGTTCGAGTACGTGTTGTGATCGATCTCGACGTCGCGGGTGCCGAGGACGAACGTGCCCGTGCCGGCGGGGATCTGCGCGACCGTGCTGCCCGTCGCGTTGAAGTTCGGCGTGTTGTTCGAGTCGACGACGTTGTCGTGCACGTGCACGTTGTGCCCGTCGTGCTGGTTGCCGCTGCCCGGCAGGTCGAACACGAGGAGGCCTCCGGTGTTGTTCTTCGCGGTGTTCTTGTAGACGTCGGCGTCGTACGAGTTCTCGATCTCGATGCCGGCGACGTTGTCGTGCGCGACGTTGTTGCGCACGATGATCGTCTGCGACTGGCCGACGTAGATGCCGGCGTCCGACGACCCGGAGATGTCGCAGCCCTCGACGAGGACCTTCTTGCAGAACACGGGGTAGAGCGCGTAGTCGCCGTGCGTCTTGGCGTCCGGGTTCGTCCACCCGACCTTGACGCCCTGAAAGGTGACGCCCGTGGAGCCCTTCACCTTGATGCCGTTCTTGAGCGTGTCGCGGACGGCGAGGTTCTTGATGGTGAAGCCGTCGGAGTTGTCGAGGACGTCGACGCCGGTGCCGCTCGAGCCGGAGACGAGGCCCTTGAAGTCGAAGATCGTCTTTTCCATGCCGGCGCCGACGACGGTGACGTTCTTCGCCGCGAAGGTCAGGGTGTTCGAGAAGGCGTAAACGCCGGCGCCGAAGACGAACGTCGAGCCCGTCGTCGCGGTCGCGACCGCGTTGGCGATGTCGCTCTCCTTTGCGCCCGCGCCGAAGACCTTGCACGGCCCGACGGAGCCCGCGCACGGGTCGGTCGAGGCGTCGGCGCCCGCGTCGGCCGTCCCCGCGTCGGGCGTGTCGCCGCCGCCGTCGGGCGTAGCGGCGGGGCTCGACTTGGACGAGCTGCACGCAGGGAGCGCGAGGAGAAGCACGAAAAGAAGAGGTTTCGACATGGCGGGTAGTGAAGGAGTGTCACACTCCGGGCGCCCGCGGTAGGGCCAAATGCACGCGCGCCGCGCGTTTGGTGCCGCGTGCGATACTGCCTCGATGGGCGAGGTGAGCGCGCGCGCCGTCGGTCACGCTCGAGGATGGGCTGCCATGACGGGCGCGCGCACCTTCGCGCGCGGCGCGGCGGCGGCGGGCCTGCTCGGCGGCCTCGCGGCGGCGTGCGCGGGGCGCCCGAGCGCCCAGCCGCGGGCGCGCGGCGAGGTCGCGACGCTCCTCGTCATGGACGAGCGCGGCGAGGCGGCGGTCGTCGCCGACGCGGCGCACGTCTTCGTCGTGACGTGGCACGGCGTCGTCCGCGCGAGCCACACCGGGGAGGCGCCGGTCTCTTTGTACGCCGCGCCCCTCGGGGGCGTCGCCCCGAGCGTCGTCGCCGCCGACCCGGGTCGTATCTACGTCGTCGAGGCGCGCGCGTGCGACGACGACGACGGCTTCGGCGTGCGCCGCCCCTCGTGCGCGCGCATCGTGGCGGTGCCCAAGGACGGCGCGCCGCCGGCCGTGCTCGCCGCGCTTCCGCCCGGCGACGTCCCGACCGGCCTCGCCGCCGATGGTGGATATGTGTACTTTGCATTGAAGCGCCGCGTCGCCCGCGTGCCGCGCGGCGGCGGCGGCGTGGTCGAGATCGCGCAGACCGAGGACGACGCGCAGAGCGTCGTCGCGCAGGGCGGGAGCGTGCTGTGGGTGGAGGCCGACTTGCAGGCCGCGACGCCGGCGGGCGCCCTCGTGACGCACGGCGCGCGGGATCGGCGCGTCGTCGTGGGCGCGGCCGATCCGGCGCGCGGGCGGCTCGCGGCGGCGGGGCGGTGGGTCTATTGGATCGGCGACGACCGCGTCTGGCGCGCGGACGCGCGGGGCGGCGCGCCGGAGTCGCTCGGCGAGGCGCGCGCGCGCGCGGGCGACGCGCGCCTCGCGGCCGACGCGGCGGGGGTCGTGTGGACGGAGGGGCCGCCGGCGCAGCTCGCCTTGCTGGCCGCGGGCGGCGCCGCCGTCCGCGTCGCGCTCGAGGGCGAGCGGCCCACCAGCGTGGCGCTCGCGGGGCCGTTCGCGTTCGTCGCGACGGTGCACGAGGCCGACGGCGGGACGCGCGTCCTCCGCGTCACGCGGTGAGCCGCGCCTCCGCCGCGGCGTCGCCTACGGCCTCCTCGTCCCGCGGGCCCGCGGCGTAGACGTCGAGGATCGCGGCGTGCGCGCCCAGGACGTCGCGCACGCAGGGGAGGGCGTCGCACGCGCCGGCCGTCGCGCCGCGCTCGAGGGCGACCACCGCGTCGCGAAGGAACGGCACGAGCAGCGGCGCTGCCGTGGAGCCGCTCGCGCCGATCTCGATCGCCCGCAGCCGCGCCAGGCGCGCGTCGTCGTCGCACGCCCACGCGATCGCGCTCGCCGTGGGGTCGAGCTCTCCGCCGCGCACCGTCGCGGTGACGCCGCCCCCCGCGAACGCGAGGCACGTGGCGTCGGGGCCGGCCTCGAACGTGGCGCGCACCGCCGCGAGGCCCCCGCCCTCGAACGCGAGGAGCATCGCCGCGCGCGACTCGACCTCGAGCCCCGGCGCGCGCTCGACGACGCCGCGCGCGGCGCGCACCGGCTTTCCAATCGCCCAGCACACGGCGTCGATCGCGTGCACGCCGACCGACAGGAGGACGCCGCACCCCCACGCCGCGCGCGTCGCCCGGCCCGCGGCGAAGTACGCCGCGTCGCGGCTCCACGCGAGATCGACGCTCACCGTCGGCGCCGTCCCGAGCTCGCCTTGCGCGATCGCGGCGCGCACGGCGCGCAGCGCCCGGCCCGCCCGCCACTGCACGATCGGGACGACGCCCGGCACGCGTGCGAGTCGAGCGAGCTCTCCATGCGTCACGGCCAGCGGCTTCTCCACGAAGATGACGCGCCCCGCCGGACCGACCCGCTGCGCGTGCTCCGCCTGCGCGACGTGCAGCGGCGGCGGGCTCGTGATGCACGCGACGCCGGCCGGCAGCCGAAAGAGGGCGTCCTCGGTCGCGCACACGAGGGCGCCGTGCAACTCCGCGAGCGCCCGCGCGCGAGTGGGATCCGGGTCGAAGACGCCCGCGACCGCGAGCCCGGCCGTGCGGAGCACGAGCGCGTGCATCGCCCCTGCGGCGCCGGCCCCGCACACCACGACCGATCGCGGGACGTTCATGCGCGGAAGAAGAGCAACCTCCGCGCCACGCGCATCTTGGCGGAGGCAGGCCGATTGCGGGGACCTCCCGGCGCGCGGCGTGTATCTGGCGCGCGCCACTGTGGCGCGTGGCGCCGCGGCGGCTGCGCCGGTCACCAGCCCGGCGTCTCGAGGAGCTCCTCGAGCACGACCGGGCCGAGGTCCGCGCGCGCCACCCAGACGACGCCCACGTCCGAGCGGTAGCCCGACGCGACCACGCCGCGCTCCTCGTCGACGTGCGCGCGCAGGCGCACCTCGTCGCCGCGGCGCAGCGTCGTCTCGCGCACGCACACGACGCCGTCGCCCGCGCTCGCCCGGGCGACGAGCGCCGCGAGCTCGGGCGGCGGCGGGCGCTCGAGCGGCATCGCCGTCTCGAGCTTCGCGACCGGCTCGACGAACAGGCCGGCCGCAAGGACGCGCACGAGGGCGCCGTCTTCCTTCGCCGTGAGCTCGAGGTCCGCGGCGAGGACCACGGAGCCCACCTCGCGAAACGTCACGGTCTCGTTCTGGCTCTGGCCGCCCGAGAACGTCAACCGCGTGCCGACCGTGAGATGCACCACCGCCGCCTCGAAGCCGTTGAAAGGGCTCGTCAGCACGTTCGCCGAAGCGATGCGCGCGCGGAGCGACACTTCGTTCCCCCCGCGATGCCCGCCGAGGCTTACCGCGTCTTTCTTGAACCAGCCCACGCCCACCTCCGAGCTCTCCCCGATACCATGCGGGCCGGCCCCGTCGTATCGTCACGACGTCATGCTCTGGTACTTCCTGCTCTCGAAGGAGCTCGCGACGTGGGAGCACCGCATCGGGTGCTTCTACCTGCCGTGCAAGCTCTGCCAGCAGTCGGCGTGGCAGCTCACGTTTCGCCTGTACCAGACCGAGGGCAGCGCCCTCTCGCCCGCGCGGCCCGACGGCTTCGTGATGACCGAGCGCTACCAGGTCCGCTGCTCGTCGTGCGGCTGCGCGACGGGCGCGCAGCACCCGACGACGTGGACGCCGCACCTCGGCGTTCCGTTTCAGGACGAGCGCGGGCCGGTGATGCGCGGCGTCCCGCAGTACGTCGCGCTCGCGTACATGCCGATGCGCTGAGCGCCACGCGCGCGAACCCGTTCGGCCGCGCTACTTCTTCGCGGGCGCCGCCGCCGGGGTCGGCTGCAGCTTCACGTCGTTGCCCGGGCCGAGCTGGTTCATGAGCTCGAGGCCGTTCGAGTAGGTCTGCGCCTTGACGAGCTTTCCGTCCTTCATCTTGAAGACGTCGACGGCGTGGACGATGATCTTCCGGTTCGTCGGCGCGACGCCCATGATCGGCCCCTTGTGCGTGGCCTTGAGCGCGTACTCGACGATCGCGTAGTCGCCGACGCCCCAGCTCGACGTGACCTCGAACTTCGCGTCGGGGAACGCCTTGGTGAAGGCGCCGAAGAACTTCTTCGCGTCGGCCTTGCCCTTGACGCTGCCGAGGTGCCCCTCGTACTCGACGTCGTCGGCCATCTTTCCGATGAAGTCCGCCTCGCTCTTCTTCTCGAGCGCTCCATAGATCGCCTTCGCCGCGTCGACCTTCGCGTCCTCGTCGGCCGCGCCCGCCGCGATCATCTCCGGCGCCGCCGGCACCGCCGGGATCGGCTTGGCGCCCTTGCCGGTGACTTGCCCCATCACCGTGCCGAGGTCGCCGTAGCGGTGCTCGGAGGCGACGTGCCCGTCCTTGTCGAACGTGAGGATGCTGAGGCCCAGGTGGCCGATCGGATGATCGGTCCCCTTCACGCCGAAGAGCTCGCCGGTGTGTGTGCCGTTCAGGACCCACTCGAGGACCATCACGTCGTTCTTCGTCCAGATGCGGCTCCAGCCGACCTTCACCTTGGAGAAGGTGTCGAACCACTCCTGCATGTTCGATTGAATCTGCGCCTTCCCGGCGAGGTCGTTCAGGCCCGCGACGCTGATGACCGCGCCGTCGGCGTACGCGTCCGCGACCTTCTTCGCGTCGTGGCCGTTGAGCGCCGTCGCCGCGGACACGAGCGCGCTCTTTTCGAGCTCGGCGAGCGACGGCTTCGGCGGCTCGGGGGCCTTCGCGGGCTCGGCCGGCGGCGCAGGCGGCGGCTCCGCGCTCGGCGCCGGGGGGGCGACGGGCGCGACGGGCGCGGGCTCGTTTCCGCCGCACGCGACGGCCAGGAAGAGCGAGACAGAGACGGGGACCGAGAAGAGCAAGGCCGAGCGCATGCGCCGAGGGAAGACGGCCTCGGACGTCGCGTCAAGCGGAAAGCCGCCTCCGCACGGCGCGCGGAGCTACATTCGGTTCCATGCCGGACCGCGCGCCGCCGCCCGCCGACGTCGAGGAGCTGCTGCGCCGGGCGGAGGCGCTGTCGGGCGCGGCGCTCGGCGACGTCGCGGCGCGCCTCGGCTTCGCGCTCGGTGACGACGGCGTGCGGACCAAGGGAAAGGGCGGCGAGATCGTCGAGCGCGCGCTCGGCGCGACGGGCGGCGCGGGCAAGGTGCACGATTTCCCGGAGCTCGGCGTCGAGCTGAAGACAATCCCGGTCGACGCGCGCGGTCAGCCGCACGAGTCTACGTACGTCTGCACGCTGCCGATGGACGACGTCGAGACCGTCGAGTGGGCGACGTCGTGGCTGCGCGCGAAGCTGTCGCGCGTCCTCTTCATTCCCCTCGTGGCGCCGCACGACGCCGCGCAGGCCGAGCGGCGCCTCGGCCGCCCGCTCCTCTGGTCCCCGACGCCGGAGCAGGAGGCGGTCCTGCGCGGCGACTTCGAGGACGCGGTCGGCGCGATCGCGCTCGGGCACGTCGAGGCGCTCACCGCGCACGCGGGGCGCTGGCTGCAAGTGCGGCCGAAGGCGCGGGACGGCGCCGCGCGGACGGTCGCGATGGGGCGCGACGGCGAGCGCATCCCCACGGTGCCGCGCGGCTTCTACCTGCGCGCGTCGTTCACCGCGGCCATCCTGGTCGACCCGCGCGCGCAGCCGTGAGCCTCAGCGCGCGCGTACTTCGCCGCGGCCCATGACGACGTGCTCCACGCCGCCGAGGGCCGCGCGCTCGGTGACGCCGACCGCGTCGATGACGAGCGGGCGGCGCATGCGGTCGAACGTCGTCGCGTCGACCGCGCCGAACGCGTCCCAATCCGTCACGATGAGGAGCGCGTCGGCGCCGGCGAGCGCGCCGTCCCGCTCCATCGCGAGCGCGAGGCCCTCGCGCTCCGGCACGCGCACGACGGGGTCGTACGCGACGACGTCCGCGCGCCCGCGCAGCGCGTCCAGCACCTTCAGCGCGAACGAGTTCTTGGTCGAGTCGGTGTTCTTCTTGTAGGCGAGCCCCCAGACCGCGATGACAGGTCGCGCCCCCGCCGGCGCCTTCGAGAAGAGCGCGCGCTCGAGCGTGCGCATCACCCAGCCGTGCCGGCGGCCGTTGTAGTCGAGCAGCGTCTGGATGAAGGCGACGTCGGCGCCGCCGGCTGCGCCCAGCTCGCGCAGCGTCACCATGTCCCTCTCCAGGTTGCCGCCGGCGATGCCGAGGCCCGGACGAATGTACGCGCTCGGGCCGATGCGCGCGTCCGCCTTGAGCGCCGGCACCATCTCGCTCCAGTCGGCGCCCGTGCGCTCGCACAGATCCGAGAGCGTGTTGGCGTACGTGACGGCGGCGCACAAATAGAGGTTGATCGCCGTCTTCGCCAGCTCGGCGCTCTCGTAGCGCATCGGGAACAGCGGACAGCCGAAGCGGCGCAGCCCGTCCTCGAGGACTCTCGGCAGCGGCGCGCGCGGATCGGCGCAGCCGAGGATGACGCGCTCGGGGGCGAGGAAGCGCTCGAGCGCGCGCCCGAAGACGAGCGTCTCGACCCAATAGACGAGCGACACGG
>JAYVXL010000077.1:0-8714 GCA_043785185.1 Myxococcales bacterium | reverse complement strand
GGGCGCGAGCCTCGACGGACCGAGCGGCGACGTCGCGCTCGACGGTCGCGTCGTGGATCACAAGGGCGTGCTCCTCTCGCTCGACGCGAAGGCGTCGGCGGTGCCCTACCGCGAGATCGCCCTCTCGGCCGACCCGATGGACGCGCTCGTGGCCGTCCCCTTCTCGGCGCGCGCGGTGTTGCCCCAACGGCCGTTCCGCGCGATCCCTTTCATCGGCGTCGCCCTCGGCGGCGACCTCGCGGCCGCGATGGCGATGCAGGGCACGCTCCGCGCTCCGGTCGTCGACGTCACCGCCCACGTGCGCGGCGCGAAGTCCTCGCTCGCGCCGGTGACCAGCACGATCGACGCGGACCTCGCCGCCGGGTACGCCGCCGGCGCGGGAGAGGCGAGCGTGAAGGCGCGCACGGCGGACGGCGAAGTGCTCGTCGCGACGGCGCACCTGAAGGCCGCGCTCGCGGATTTCCTCGGGCCGGACGCGAAAGAGGAGCCCCCGTGGGAGGCGTCCGCGGACGCGAAGCTGTCGAAGTTTCCGCTCGTCGCCGTCGCGTCGCTCTCCGATCATCAGGTCCACGGGCAACTCAGCGGCGAAGTGGCCGTGGACAATCTGCACGCCGACGCGCGGGCGAAAGCGGCGCTGCGCGTCGAGGGGCTCGAGATCGGGACGGCGAGGTTCGCGACGGCGCGCGTCGACGCCAGCGTCACGGGCGGCGCATTTCAGGCCGCCGCGCGGCTCGACCAGCCCGGCTCCTTCTTGGACGCGCGCGCCGAGCTCGGCGTCGCCTGGGGCACGCGCCTCGTTCCGGAGGTGGACGCCACGAAGGCCGCGCTCCTCACCGCGCGCGCGCAAGCGTTCCCCTTAGCGGCGCTGGGCCCGCTCGTCGGCCCCGCCATCACCGATCTGAGCGGGAAGCTCGACGCGGACGCGAGGTACGCGGTCGCCGCCGGCGGCAAGGACACGCAGGCCAGCGGCAAGGTCTCGGTGCGCGACGTGGCGCTTCAGGTCACGGCGCTCGGCCAGGAATTTCACGGTGTCCAGGGCACGCTGAGCCTCTCGAACGACGGCGTTCTTCGCCTCGACGACGCGCGCGCGCTCGGGACGTCCGGCCTCGTGATGGCCGCCGGCGTGGCGCGGATGAACGGCCTCCGCATGGCGAGCGCGCGCGCAAGCGTCCGCGTTCCGAAGTCCCGCCCGATCCCGATCGGCGTCCAGGGCGTCCAGATGGGCGACGCGTACGGCGATCTGACGATCGCCGCGGCGTCGTCCGAAGGCGGGGACACGACGACCATCAAGGTCGAGGTGCCGACGCTGCGCGTCCGGCTACCCCCGTCGACGCCCCACGCCGCGCAGCCGCTCGACGAGCCGAAGAAGGTCCGCGTCGGGACCTTTCACGCGGGCCAGTTCGTGACGCTGCCGCTCGACGGCGAAGATCTCGACGAGGAGGCGCCCGCCTCCGCCAAGCAGACCCGCGTGGACATCCTGGTGCACCTCGGCCAGGACGTCACGATCGAGCGCGGCCGCATGCTCCGGGTGAGCCTCGACGGGAGTCCGGCGATTCACGTGAGCGACACGGTGAGCATGTCAGGACAGATCCGCCTGAAGAGCGGGACGCTCGAAGTCCAGAGCAAGCGCTTCGAGATCGAGAAGGGCACGGTCTCGTTCGTCGGCGACGATCCCTCCAACCCCGAGGTCGTCGTCACCGCAGGGTGGACGGCGGCCGATGGCACGCGCGTCCTCGCGGACTTCGTGGGGCCGCTGAAGACCGGCAAGGTGACGCTGCGCTCGGAGCCTGGGCGGCCGCAGAACGAGATCCTCGCGCTCATCTTGTTCGGAACGGCGGACGGCTCGGCGGCGACCCCGTACGCGCAGCCCACCGCGGACGGCGCGACGCGGGCAGGGACCGCCGCCGGGGGGCTCGCGACCGAGGGCCTCAGCCGCGGCATCGACAGCCTCACGGGGCTCGACCTCGAGACCAAGGTCGACACCACCGACTCCGCGAACCCGCGACCCGAAGTAGAGCTGCGCATCGCAAAGGACATCTCGCTCCAGGTGGCGTTCGTTCTCGGAACGCCACCGCCCGGCGCGAACCCCGACCGAACGTTCGCCACGATCGACTGGCGATTCTTGCGGAACTGGTCGCTCGCCGCGACGTTCGGCGACCAAGGCAGCTCGATCGCCGACATGATCTGGCGGCGCCGTTATTGAGCCTGGCGTTACTCAGCTATGGTGCCGGCCTAAACACAAAAAATCTGGCGGCCCAATTCTTGGAGGAGCGCCAAGAAACCGATTTGTGACGAGCAAAGGCCAGCCATGATTCAAGACAAGACGGGCACGACCCCCACGGCGTGGGGCGCAAATGCGCCACACGGGATCGAAAATGCGCACCTCACCACGGCACGCCGCCAGCGCCGCGTGATGGTTTGCCTCGACCTATCGCCTCGCGCCGAGGTCGGAATTCCTTTCGCCGGCTTCATGGCGCACGCGCTCCATGCCGAGCTCACGCTCCTGCACGTGCTGCCGTGGCAAGCGGACACGGACCCGGCCAGCGTCGACGTGCTCGGCTGGGAGATCTCGCGGCGCGAGGCCGAGGGGTACCTCACGCGCATTCGGGACAGGGTGGCGGCGGGCGACCTGCCGCCGGAGTCCATTCGCTCGGAGCTCGCCCAAGGCCAGCCGGCGGAGCGCGTGCTTTCGCTCGAGCGCGAGCTACAGACCGACCTCACGGTGCTCGCGCGGCGGGGCGAAGGGGGAAACACGGGGTGGAACCTCGGCGCGACCGCGCAGCGCGTGCTCATGAACGCGTCGGGCTCAGTGCTGATCGTTCCGTCCAACGGTCCGGCGCCGGCGGTCCCGCCTGCGCGCATTCTCGTGCCGCTCGACGGCTCGCAGCGCGCGGAGAGCGTGCTCCCGCTCGTCATCGAAGCGGCGGCCGAGCAAGACGCCGAGGTCTTTCTCGTTCACGTGGTGAGCGAGCCGCGTCGCTCGGGCGTCCTGACCGACGGCGACGATCTCCGCGTCGCGCGCGACCTCGCGACGCGCTTGCAAGCGGCGGCGGAGACGTACCTCGCGGGCGTGCGCGAGCGAATCCTGGGCGGCCTCGAGCGCGTCCAGCTGCGCGTGCTCCGTCGCGCGGACACGCGCGAGGCGCTGCTCGATCTCGCGCGCGACGAGAAGATCGAGCTCCTCGTCCTGTCGGCGCACGGGATCACGTGCAACGGCGATCATCCGTTCGGGAGCGTGACGAGCCACGCGCTGGCGCACGCGACGTTGCCCGTGCTCGTCGTCCAGGACATCCGGCACGGCCACGGGGGGGGCACGGGCTCCGATCGGCCGCCGCGCATGAGCGACGTCGCGCCGCGGCCGGGTCTCTCCAGCCGCACGGAGGCGAGTTGACGGCGACCCCGACGCCTCCGCAAACGGCCGGTGCGATTCCGACCGCGACCCGCGACACCCTGGCGGCGCTTGCCGGCGAGCTGGCGCGAAAGCACCAGCCGCTCAAGCGCGCGCCGCTCTTGACGCCGCGCCTCGCGAACTTGCCGGCCCTCGCGGCGGCGATCGCGCGCGCCCTGCGCGCGTTTCACGCGCCGCGCCCGGACGACGGCGCGTACCAAAAGGCCGGCGAGTGGCTGCTCGACAACCACTACATGTGCGAGCGCGCGCTCCGTCAGGTGCGGCGCGAGCTCCCCTCCGGATTTCGCCGGCACCTCCCGCACTCGGGGGACGACACGCTGCCGCGCGTGCTCTACATCGCCCGAGGCCTCGTCGAGGCGACGGCGCTCGATCTCGACGAGCCGACGCTCCGCGCGTTCATCGACGAGTACCAGAAGCACTCGCCGCTCACCGTCGCCGAGCTCTGGTCGCTGCCGACGCTCCTCCGGCTCGCGATGCTGGAGGTCCTCGTCCAGACGCTGGACCGACTGCTGCAATCGCACGACGCGACCGAGACATGGTGCGACGTGGCCATCGATCCGGCGTTGGGGGTCGAGCGCTGCATCCGCGGGCTGCGGCTCCTCGCCGAGATCGACTGGAAGGAGCTCTTCGGGGCCACGAGCGTCGTCGAGTCCATTCTGCGGCAGGATCCTGCGCGAATCTACACACGGACGGACTTCGAGACGCGCGACGCGTGTCGCAAGGTGGTCGAGCGGATCGCGTGGGACACCGACGTGCAGGAGGTCGACGTGGCGCGCGCCGCGATCGCGCTGGCGGAGGAGCACCCCTCCGATCCGCGCCGCGGCCACGTCGGCACGTACTTGCTCGGCCCCCGGAGCGACGAGCTCGAGGCGCGCGTCGGCCATCGCCCCGCCGCGGGCCTCGAGCGTGTGCGCCGCGCCTTCGCGAAGCACCCGACGCTGGCGTACCTGGGGCCCGTCGTCGGACTCACAGGCGCCCTCCTCGCCGCGTTCGCCGCGGGCGTCGTGGCGCTGGCCCCCACGCACGCGATCCTCCTCGTCGTGCTCGCGGTCGTCCCCATTTCATCGGTGGCGATCGCGCTCGTCCACACGCTGCTCACGACCTTCCTGACGCCGCGGACGCTCCCGAAGCTCGATTTTTCGCAGGGAATTCCGGCTGAATTTCGCACGGCGGTCGTCATGCCGGCGCTGATCGCCGAGCCCCGCGACGTCGACGAGCTCCTGCGCCAGCTGGAGGTGCACTACCTCTCCCATCCCGACCCTTCGCTCGTGTTCGTCCTCCTCGCCGATCACACGGACACCCCGACGGAGCCGGACGACGCGGCGCTGCTCGCGCACGCCGAAGAGAGATTGGCGAAGCTCAACGCCGCGCACGCGCCGTCGGGCGTGGGGCCGTTTCACCTCCTCTACCGCACGTCTCGCTTCAACCCCGCCGAAGGTCGCTTCATGGCGTGGGAGAGGAAGCGCGGAAAGCTCGAGGAGTGGAACCGGCTCCTCCGCGGCGACACGTCGACGAGCTTCGCCCGTCGCTTCGGCGACCCCAACGGCCTGCTCGGCATTCGCTTCGTGATCACCCTCGACGCCGACACGCGACTCCCGCTCGGCGCCGCGCACCGCCTCGTGGGCCTCATGGCGCACCCCTTGAATCAGGCGGTCTTCGCGCCGGACGGCACGCGCGTCGTCGAGGGATACACGGTCGTGCAGCCGCGCGTGGAGACGTCGCCGCTCGGAGGTCCCAGCACCTGGTTCAGCCGCATGCGCTCCGGCGACACGGCGATCGACATCTACACGCGCGCTGTCTCCGACGTGTACCAGGATCTGTTCGGCGCCGGCATCTACGTCGGCAAAGGCATCTACGACGTCGACGCGTTCATGCGGAGCCTCGACGGCCGCGTGCCCGACGACTCGCTCGCGAGCCATGATCTGTTCGAGGGGTCGTGCGGGCGCGCGGGGCTCGCGACGGATATCGTGCTGTTCGAAGAGTACCCGCACCATTACCTCGCGTACGCGCGGCGCCAGCATCGGTGGATCCGCGGCGACTGGCAGCTCCTCCCGTGGCTCCTCTCCAAGGTCCCCGGGCGCAAGATGAGCGAGCGGCTTCCCAACAGGCTGGGCGCCATCGATCGCTGGAAGATCTTCGACAACCTGCGGCGCAGCCTCCTCGCGCCGACGCTCCTCGCCCTCGTCGTCGCGGGGCTGTTCACGCTGCCGGCGGCGCTCACGCCGCTCGCGCTCGCGCCGCTCTTCGTTCCGCTCGTGCTCACCCTCGTCGTCCTGCGCGGCGGGGCGTGGCGAGAGCCGCTCGGTCGCTTCGCGCTCGGCGTCTTGTCTCTCCCGCACGACACGTGCACGGCGCTCGACGCGATCGCCCGGGTGCTCACGCGACTCCGGACCCGCAAGCATCTGCTCGAGTGGGTCACCGCCGCCCACACGGCGCGGAGCCTGCGTGACAAGTCGCAAACGCTCCTCTTCTACTGGGACATGCGCGCGTCGATCGCGCTCGTCGTGGCGCTGGGGCTCGCGCTCTTCGTCGCGCGCCCGATCGGCCTCGTGACCGCCGCGCCGCTCCTCGTCGTGTGGCTCTTGGCGCCGGCGCTCCTGCGGCGCGCCAGCGAGCCCGCGCAGCCTCCGGCGCCGCTCGGGGCCTCGGATCGCAAAGTGCTCCGCCGCCTCGCGCGCAGGACGTGGCTCTTCTTCGAGTCCTTCGTCGGCCCCGGAGATCAGTGGCTCCCGCCCGACAACTTCCAGGAGGAGCCTCGCGGCGCTGTCGCGCACCGCACTTCGCCGACGAACATCGGCCTCCTCTTGATCGCCGAGCTCTCGGCGCACGACTTCGGCTACATCGGGCCGACGGAGCTGTGCCTGCTCTTGCGGCAGTCGTTCGACTCGCTGATGAGGCTCGAGCGGTACGGCGGTCACTGGCTCAACTGGTACGTGACCACCGATCTGGAGCCGCTGCTCCCGCGCTACGTGTCCACGGTCGACAGCGGAAACCTCGCGGCGTCGCTCATCACGCTCGCCGGAGGCTGCGAAGACGCGTCGCGGATGCCGATCCTCGGCGAGCGTCGGTGGCTCGGTCTCCTCGACACGCTCGGGCTCCTCGAGGAGGTCGCGGAGGCGCTCCCGGGCGGCACGTCGGCGCTGGCGCCCGGCATCGGCGCGTTCGCCAAGGCCGTCACCGCCGCGCGCCGCTCGCCCAAGGGCACGCTCGCGGCGATCGCGCGGCTCGAGTCCGAGCTCTTACCGGAGATCGAGCGTGAAATCGTCACGCTGCTCGACGACAAGGCGTCGCGCGCGCGCGCCTCGGTCTCGGTTCTCCGCGAGCTCCGAACGTGGCTCGACCGCCTGCGGCGACAGCTGCACGCGATGCGTCGGGACGCGGAGACCTTTCTGCCCTGGCTCGACCTCGCGCGCGAGATCGTGCCGCGCGAGAATGAAGCGCTCGCCGGGCGCCTCGACCCGCGGACCCTCTCTCTCGAGGGCATCCTCGCCGTCGCCGCGGACGTGCGGGACGAGCTCCTCGCCGCGGAGACGCGGCCGGTTCAGCCGGATCGCCGCGCGCTCACCGAGGCGATCGCGGCGCTCGACGCCGCGAAGGAGCACGCCGATCGCCACCGCGAGGACCTCCACGCGATCGCCGAGCGAGCGTTCGCCGAGGCGCGCGCGATGGACTTTCGCTTCCTCTACGACCCGCAGCGCCGGCTGTTTCACATCGGCTACAACGTGACGGCGGCCCGCCTCGATCCGTCGTACTACGATCTGTTCGCTTCCGAGGCGCGCGTGGCCAGCTTCGTCGCGATCGTGATGAAGCAAGTGCCGCTGCACCATTGGTTCGCCCTCGGGCGTCCGGTCACGCTCGTCCACGGCGCGGTCACGCTGCTGTCGTGGGGCGCGACGATGTTCGAGTACCTCTTGCCCAACGTGTTCATGCGCAGCCAGGAGCACACGCTCTTATCGCAGAGCACCGAGCTCGCGGTGCAGGCGCAGATCGAGTACGGCGAAAAATGCGGGACGCCGTGGGGCATCTCGGAGTCGGGCTTCGCGCAGCTCGACGCGCAGAACACCTACCAGTACCGCTCGTTCGGCGTCCCTGGCCTCGGCATCAAGCGCGGGCTCGAGGACGACCTCGTCATCGCCCCGTACGCGTCGATGCTCGCCGTCGGGCTGCGGCCGCACGAGGTGATGAAGAACCTCGCGAAGCTCGTTCGCATGCGCGCGCGCGGGACGTATGGGCTCTACGAGGCGGTCGATTTCCGCTCGTCGGGGACCGAAGGGCTGGCGCCCGAGGAGGACGGGTCGCCGGGCTTCAAGGTCGTGCGGTCGCACATGGCGCACCACCAGGGGATGATCCTCGCGTCGCTCAACAACGCCCTCCACGAGGACGTGCTGGTGGAGCGGTTCCACGACAACGCGCTCGTGCGCACCGGAGAGCTCTTGCTCAACGAGCGGCTGCCGCCGGCGAGCGTCGCCGAGGGCGCAGCGCCCGCGCGCGGGGATGGGACCGAGCCGGTGACCGTCGCGCTCCCGAGCTACCCGGCGTGGACGCCCGACCTCGGCCTCGCGACCTGCGACGTGACGCTCCTCACGAACGGTCGCCTCACCACGATGGTCACCGACACGGGCGGCGGCACCACGCGGTTCGAGCGCGTCGCCGTCACGCCCCCGAACCGCGACGGCACCCGCGACGTCGCGGGCACGTGGATCTACCTCCGCGACGAGGAGACCCAGGCCGTATGGTCGGCGACGCCCGCGCCGACGCGCCCGCGTCAGGCCAGCGATCGCGTCTCGTTTTCGCCGCACAAGGTCGAGGTCAGCGACCGCCAGTTCGGGATCTCGTCGCGCACGGAGATCGCCGTCGGGCAGATCCATGACGTCGACGTGCGGTACGTCACGCTGCGCAATGAGGGCGATCGGCCGCGCCGGCTCAGCGTCACGAGCTACCTCGAGCCGGTGCTCGAGCCCGAGGGCGGCGCGGAGCGTCACCCTGCGTTCTCTCGCCTATTCGTGGAGTGCGAGCCGCTCCTCGAGATGCACGGCGTCGCGTGCGATCGCAGGCCCAAGGCCCCGACCGACGCGGTGGCTTCGCTCGTGCACCGCGCCGTGTGGGAGGGGGACGACGTGTCGTGGTCGCACGCCGGCACCGAGCGCGCGGCCTTCGTAGGACGACGCCGCGACGTGCGCGCGCCTTTGATGGGACAGAGCGCAGCGAGCGAGCGAAGTGGGTCGCCGCTCGACCCCGCGGTGACGCTCACCGTCGACGTGAAGCTCGCACCGGGCGCCACGGTCGAGATCGCCTTCGTCACCGC
>JAYVXL010000076.1:0-8725 GCA_043785185.1 Myxococcales bacterium | reverse complement strand
TGACGCGCGACGGCGGCGTGACGTGGCTCGCCCTCGCGAGCGGCACGACGGCGACGCTCCGCGGCGCGGCGGTGGCGGGCGACCTCGGCGTGCTCCTCGCCGTCGGCGACGGCGGCACCGTGCTCCGCTCCGCGGACGAGGGCCGGACCTGGACGCGCGCGAGCGCGCCGGGCGCGGGGGATCTCCGCGGCGTCGCGACCGACTCGGGCGCGCATGTTGTGCTCGCCGTCGACGCGGCTGGATCGATCTGGTCGAGCGCCGACCGCGGTCTCACGTTCACGCGCGAGGCGCTCGCGGGCGGCGTCGCGCTGGACAGCGTCGCGCTCTCCGACGACGCGCAGGTCGCCCTCGCGGTCGGCGCCGCCGGCACCGCGCTCGCGCGCGACGCCGCGGGCCGCTGGACGCGCCTGTCCACCGGCACGTCGCGCGATCTGCACGCCGCGCTCGTCAGCGGCGGGCGCTTCTACGCCGCCGGCGAGTCGGGCACGCTCATGACGAGCACCGACCTCGGCGCCCGCTGGGCGACGGTGCCGCTCGCCACGCGCGCGCCGCTCTACGCGCTCGAAGACCTCTGACCCAACTCTGAGGCACCTCGGGCGCGCCCGCGCGCGTCACGGCTTGGAGTTGCAGCTCGACGTCGTCAGGCACTGCTCGAAGGCCACGCAGTCGGCGTTCCCATTGCACGCCGTGTCCGCCGTCGTGTTGCACTGGGTCGCGCCGCGCAAGCACGTGTCGCACGCGTCGCCCGGCGTCGGATCCTTCGTCCCGCAGAAGCTCGCCGCGCACGGCGTCGCGCACGTGCCAGGCGTCTGACACACGCAGTCGCCGAAGGCCTTGTCTCCGACGGCGGCGCCGGCCGGGTGCTGGCCCGCGCAGCACATGCCGCACGCCTGGCCGGTCGTCGTGCTCGCGCAGTTGGCGGCGACGCCGGCGTCGGTGCCGCCGCTGCTCGAACCCCCGCTCGACGAGCTCGTGCTCGAACCCCCGCTCGACGAGCCGCCGCTCGACGAGCCGCCACTCGACGAGCCGCCGCTCGACGAGGTCGACCCGCCGCTTGCGCCGCTCGACGAGCCGCCGCTCGACGCGGCCGTGGGTCCGGGGCCGCCGAGGTCCGTCCCGGTGCCGTTCGCCGAGCACGCGACGACGAGCAGGAGGGCCGTGAACGCGCCGACGATCGCAGTGGGCTTCTTCATGCGTTGGAGGAGTGCACGACGCGGGCCAGGGAAAAACAGCCGTTTCGTACACCCCACGCACCGCTTTTCCGTCATGGATGCAGAAACGAAGAGACCAGGTTGGATCGCGCGGACCACGCGCGGCGGCCGACGTCGTGCGGCGACGCTCGACGGCGACGCGCGTGTCGCTCTTCGGCGACGCGCGGAAGCCGCGTCGTCGACGTTGACCCGGAACACGCGCGGCGCGTCGTGCGTTAGGATGCGGCACGCATGCGTCCCCCCGCCGAAGCTCGTGCTCCCCGACGCGCGGCCCATGGCGTGGTGCGTGCGACCGCGTTCGCCGCAGCCGTCGCCGTGCTCGCCGCGGGCTGCTCGACGTTCGGCGCCGTCTACCCGCCGCGGCCGCCCGCGACGGCGGGGCCGCCGGTCGCCGATCCGTCGCCCGCGCGCGTCGTCGCGCACGTCACCGTGACCGCGGCGGGGCTCCGCGCCGCGCTCGACGCCGCGATCCCGAAGGCGCAAGACGGCACCTTCCCGCTCCTCCGGACGCAGCGGCGCTACAAATGGGACCGCGATCCCGTCGACGTGAGCTTCGCGCAAGGGCGCATTCAGATCGACGCGCGCGTCCGCGCGAAGGTGGACATGCCGGTCGGGAGCCTCGATTTCCCTCTCGAGCTGCATGTCGTCGCGGAGCCGGTGATCAGCTCCGAGTACAAGGTCCGCCTGCAGGGGGCGGACGTGAGGGTGACGTCGAGCGACACGCGTCTCAAGGTCGCCGATCACGTCGCCGGCGTCTTCGACGCGATCGCGCGTGAGCTCAGCGCGAAGCTCAGGGACTTCGCGTACGACGTTCGCCCGCTCCTCGACGAGGCGTACGCGCGCGTGAACAAACCGATCGAGCTGCCCATCGGCGACGCGACGGGCTGCGCGGAGCTGCGCGTGCTGGGCGTCGAAGCCGGCCCCACCGTCGTGGCGGACGGCCTCGAGAAGGACATCGCGCTCGTCGTCGCGCCTCAGGTGACGCTGCCGTGCGCCGCGAGCCGTGAGCCCGCGCCGCTGCCGACGCTCGCGAACGTCGCGTCGGTTCCATCGGGCCCGTTCACCGTGACGGTCCCCATCGCCGCGCGGTACGACGAGCTCACCAAGGCCATGTCGATGGCCTTCACCGACGGCAAGCTCTTCTTCTCGAACGACTACCCGAAGCTGTACCTCGAGCGCCCCGAGCTCTACGAGTCGCAAGGCCAGGTCGTCCTCAAGCTCCACCTCCACGGCCCGGTGCACAAGCTGGGCATCGACGCCGATCTCGACGGCGACCTCTACCTCACCGGTCACCTCTCGGTCGTCGACAACGAGCTTCGCGTACCGGATCTCGAGCCGACGATCGAGACCAAGAACTTCCTCCTCTCGCTCAAGGCGATGTCCGACGGTGACAAGATCCGCGATCAAGCGCGCGCCGCGCTCCGGCTCGATCTCAGCGAGCGGCTGCAAGCCGTGCGCGCGAAGCTCGGGTCCGAGCTGACGTTCGGCACGGCCGACGCCTGCTTCCACGGCGACCTCGACAAGATCGAGGTCACGGGCGTCCACGCGCACGGCACCTACCTGCGCGTCTACGTCGCGGTCACCGCGCGCGCGTCTGCGACGGTCCCCTGCCCCGCCGGTGCGCGCACGCTGCCCGCGCCTGCGCCCTCGAGCGGCGCGCCGTAGCGGGCGCCGCTCGGGGCGTGTCCGCGGTGTCCACACCGCGACGCTCTTTCCGCCCGATGCCTACACCCTGCGCGGGTGTACCAAACGACAAGCGTGGACGCCGCGGCGACAGTGGCGAGGTTTTCTACGCACTTTTCCTGGAAATTTCCATGGACCGAGCATTGCAATTCATCGTCCCGTGGAACCCAACTTCGGCAAATACCGGATTCTCGCGGAGCTGGGGCGCGGCGGAATGGCGGACGTTTATCTCGCCATGGCGGCCGGTCCGAGCGGCTCCGGCTTCTCGAAGCTCTCGGTCGTCAAGAAGCTGCGCGACAACCTCGCCGAGGATCCCGAGTTCATCGCCATGCTGATGGACGAGGCCCGCATCTCCGCGCGCCTCAGCCACCCGAACGTCGTCCAGACCCACGAGATCGGCGTCGAGGGCAGCTCGTACTTCCTCTCGATGGAGTACCTGGACGGCCAGCCGCTCCACCGTATCCAGAAGCGGTCGCTCACCGCGGGCAAGCGCTTCCCGATGGAGCTCGAGCTCCTCGTCCTCTCCGACGTCCTCGCCGGCCTCCAGCACGCGCACGAGCTCGCCGACTACGACGGCACTCCGCTCGGCATCGTCCACCGCGACGTCACGCCGCAGAACATCTTCGTGACCTACGGCGGCCACGTGAAGATCGTCGACTTCGGGATCGCAAAGGCCGCCGGTCGCTCGTGCGAGACGCGCCAGGGCATCGTGAAGGGCAAGCTCCGCTACATGTCGCCCGAGCAGGCGATGGGCCTCGCGATCGATCGCCGCGCGGACCTCTTCTCCGTCGGCGTGCTGCTCTGGGAGGCGGTCACCGGCCAGCGCTTCTGGAAGGACCAAGAGGAGCTCGACATCGCGCGCGCGCTCATCGCCGGCAACTACGACCCTTCGCCCCGCAGCCGCGGCGCGCAGGTGCCCGAGGCGCTCGAGCAGATCTGCCAGCGCGCGCTCGCGCAGAGCGTCGAGGACCGCTACGCCACCGCGGAGGAGTTCCGCGGGGATCTCGACGCGTTCGTCGCGACGCTCGACGGCGTGGCGCTGCGCCGCCGCCTCGCCGCGTGGGTCTCCGAGACGTTCACGCGCGAGCGCGCGATGATCAAGGAGATCATCGAGCGCGCCGGTCGCCGCGCCGAGGCCGTCAGCGTCGAGGTGCTCCACGCCTCGCGCTCGAGCTCGCGCTCGGACGCGGCGGGCGCCGGGTCCGTTCGGCCGATCGTGGTCAGCATGGCGCCGCCTGCGCCCGCGCAGACCGCGACCCTGCCGGCCCCCGCCAGCACGCCGCCCGTCGCGACGATGGCGCGCGCGGCGGCTCCGAAGAAGGGGGTGTGGCTGATGGCCGCCGGCATCTTCGCCCTCCTCGTGAGCGCAGGCCTGGGCGCCGTCACCGTCGCGCAGAGCGGCGTCGTCGCCTCGGCGCGGCCCGATCCGCGCGTGAAGGCGGCCGCGTCGCTCGGCGTGCTCGTCGGCACCGCGGACCGCAAGGGCCACGCGGAGGCGGCGCCGGAGCCCGCGCCGGAGCCGGTCGTCGTCACCCGCGTCGTGCACGTGCCGCCGCCGCCCGCGCACGCCGCGCACGCCGCCCCGCCGGCCGCCGCAGCTGCAGCCGTTCCGACGGCCCCGACCTCCGAGCTCGCGTCGCGTCCCCGCCGCGCGAAGCCCGCGCTCGACGCGAGCGACCCGTGGAAGGCAGGCCCGCAGAAGCCGCCGGTGCTCGACAAGGGCGACCCTTGGGGACCAGGCTCCGACGCGCCGGCTGCGGCGACGTGGGGAAAGTGACCTCTCGAAACGACGAGCCGTCGCGCGCGCGGGCGCGAAACAGTCAAACTTCGGCGGCGCCGACCTGGTTGCCGCCCGCGATCTTCGCGCGGTAGAGGCTCTTCTCCGCGCGCTCGAGCAGCTCGTCGGCGGTGATGCCCGGCGCGCTCGTCGAGATGCCTACGCTGAGCGACGGCCGGCCCACCGACGCGCCGGGCGCCTGCGTCTGCGACTCCGTCGCCTTGCACAGCATCGAGGCCCCCATCCGCGCGTCGTCGGCCGACGTCTCCGGCAAGGCCAGCACGAACTGCTCTTCGCTGTAGCGCCCGAAAAACACCTCCTCGCGCGCGAACAGATCGTGCGCAACGCGCGACGCCCGCCTTAGAGCGTTCATCGCCGCCGGCCGCCCCGGTCCGTCGACGAGGTTTTTGAACGCGTCGAGCGCGCAGAGCAAGATCGAGACGGGCATGCCGTAGCGGCTCGCCATCGCGAGCTCGCGATCGAGCATCTCGCGGAAGAAGCGGCGCGTCGGGAGCTTCGTCTCGTCGTCGACGGTCGCGGACGCCAGCAGGTTTTGGCGAACCGTCTCGTCGATGTCGTCCATGTGCAGGAGCGCGACGCCGGCGTCCCCGATCTCGATGCGATCGCCATCGCGCAGCATCTGCTGCTTCACCTTCACCCCCGCGTGCACGAGCCCGTTGGCCGAGGCCGCGTCCTCCACGAAGACCGCGCCCGTAGGCTCGACGCGCACGTTCGCGTGGTGCCGCGAGACGCCCTCCTCTTCGAGCACGATGTCACAGGCCACCGAGCGGCCGATGGTCATCTGCCCCTCACGAAGCCGAAAAATGCGGCCGACAGAGCGGTTCCCGCCCACCACGACGAGGCAGGCGCGACGGCGGGTGACCGGCCGGAACGTCAGCAAATCGTGAAGGACTGTCTGTTTCGAGTCGCCTTCGTCCTCGGCGTACTCGATGCGCGGGATTCCGTCCGCCATGGTCCGAAAAGGGTATCGCACGGGCGCCGCCCCGTCCATTGGGCGTGGTTCACGCGCCCTCACATGCTCCTACCAGATCGAGCCCAGCCGTTTACGGAACCTTCTTGCGAGCTTCCGTTCCATGGTGGCTCGTGGAAAGATAAGAGTCGGGTGGATGGGATGGCGCGCAGTTTCGCCAGCTCCCGAAAAGAGGAATGGGAGAATCGTCGTTCGGTAAATACCGTCTGATCGCCGAGCTCGGGCACGGCGGAATGGCAGACGTCTTCCTCGCGGTCGTCGCGGGTCCGGCGGGATCTGGCTTCAGCAAGCTCACCGTCATCAAGCGCCTGCGGCAGAACCTGGCGGAAGAGCCCGAGTTCATCGCGATGCTCGTCGACGAGGCGCGCATCGCGGCGCGCTTGAACCACCCGAACGTCGTGCAGACCAACGAGGTCGGCCAGGTCGGGAGCCAGTACTTCCTCGCGATGGAGTACTTGGACGGCCAGCCGCTCCACCGCATTCAGCATCGCGCAATGGTCGCGCGGAAAGAGGGGCTCCACACGACGCCCCTTCCGCCCGAGCCCGTCAGCGGCACCCACTCTCCGAGCCTGCTCATGCCCGCCGGCGATCCCTTCCCGGCGGACCTGCAATACATCGTCCTGCTCGACACCCTCGCGGGCCTCCACCACGCCCACGAGCTCGCCGACTACGACGGCACGCCGCTCAAGATCGTCCACCGCGACGTGACCCCGCACAACATCTTCGTCACGTACGAAGGCCAGGTGAAGGTCGTCGACTTCGGCATCGCGAAGGCCGTCGGCCGCGCGTCGGAGACGCGGCAGGGCGTCGTCAAGGGCAAGGTCCGCTACATGGCGCCGGAGCAGGCGATCGGCCAGACCGTCGACTGCCGCGCGGACGTGTTCTCGGTGGGCGTGATGCTGTGGGAAGCGGCGACTGGCCAGAGGCTCTGGAAGGACATGGACGATCTGCAGATCGTCCAGGCGCTCGTCATGGGCGAGATCAAGTCGTCCCCGCGCGCCGTGAACCCCGACGTCCCCGAGGGCATCGACGCGATCTGCAAGAAGGCGCTCGCGGGCCGCGTTCAAGATCGCTACGCGAGCGCCGAGGCGATGCGGCTCGATCTCGAGCAATACCTCGCGGAGTCGGGCAAGCTCGTCGAAGCGCGCCGCAAGGTCGGCCCGGCGGCGGCGCAGCTCTTCAAGGACAAGCGCTCCGAAATCCGCAACGTCATCGAGAAGCAGCTCGCGGCGCTGAAGACGAGGCCCGGGAGCGAGTTCGCGCCGGTGGAGATCCCGGACGCGTCGATGTCGAACCCGACGCCGTCGTCGACCGGCACGCTGAGCGTGAGCGTAGGTCCGGAGGACGGCACGTTGAGCCTGCTGGCGGACGCGGCGAAGACGGAGCTCTACACCTCGTCGCCTCGCAAGAAGGACTCGCGGAGCAAGCGCCTGGCGGTCGTGGGCCTGGTCGGCCTCGGCGTCATCGGGGTCACCGTCGCCGTCGCGATGGGCTCGAACAAGGGCAAGGCCCCTGAGGCGGTCGCGGCGCCGAGCGAACCGGCGAAGGCGAGCGACGTGACGGTCAAGCTCTCGACGACGCCGGACAACGCACAAGTGACGATCGACGGCGAACCCTTCGCTGCGCCGTTCGAGCTGAAGCGACCGCGCGACGCGAAGGAGCACACGGTCCGCGTCGAGGCGGCGGGGTACGAGCCGCAGACGCAGAAGGTACAGTTCGCGAGCGATCTGGCGCTCGTCTTCACGCTCGCGAAGTCGGCGGCGGTCGCCGCGCCGTCGCCCCCGCAGAGCGTGGCGAACGTGAGCGTGAAGAAGGGCGGGCCCCCGCCGCGCTGGCAACCCGCTCCCACGCCGCCCAAGAGCACCGCCCAAGCGACGACTCCGGATCCTACGCCGCAGCCGCCCCCGGCGAACACGGTCGGCTCGCTTCCGCCGCCGCCGCCGAAGACGAAGCCGAACATCGACAACGGCGATCCCTGGCAGAAGTGACGGACGGGCTGGCGGGCCCGGAAGGCTCGGCAGGCGGCCGCCGAAATGAAGAACGGCCCCGCCGAAGACGCTCGGGGGGCCGCTATCGTTCCGTGAGCCCGCTTACTGGTACGGCTTGTCGTCGTTCATCGGCTTCGGCGGCGCGCCGGTAGGCTTCGGCCGATCGCCGTACGGTTTGTCGTCGTTCATCGGCGGCGCCTTGGGCTTCTCGGGGGCCGCCGCGACGTAATCCTTGTCGCCGCTTTTCGCGATCGGCGCGGAGGTCGGAGCAGGAGGCAAAGGCGCGACGGCGACCGGCGCGGCCTTGGCGACAGGCGCCGCGGCTTTCGGCGCGGGCGGGGCGGGCTTCGCCGCGGCGGGCTTGGGAGGGGCAAGGCTCGCGACGGCCCCCTTCGGCTTGGAAGCGGGCGACGGCACGGTCGTCGGCGCGGGTTCCGGCGCCGCGGGCGCGCTCGCGGCCGCGGCGACCGTCGGTGCGGGCGCCGCCGAAGCCGCAGCCGCGGGGGGCGGATCTGCTGCCGCAGCAGCAGTGGGCGGCGGAGGAGGGACCGGCGCGGCCGTCGCAGGCGCAGGCGGCTCCGTCTTCTCTGCCTTCCCGCATGCCGTTCCGAGCAAGCCGGCGATCACGACAACACCCAGGACACTTCCGCGAGCGGCGTTCATGGTCAAAGTTCCTTCATTCCGGAGACGTCCAATCCAAAGTTACATTCAATCGGCGCCACATATCCAACACTTCCACGGGCTCGCATCAAAAACGGAATCCAATGTCGAGCCATGTAATCGTAACTGCGAGAGCGCGACTCTTGCCGTCGATGCCGAGCCCGACGTCCCCGCTCAGGGCGGTGACTGTGAACGGGGCGTGCACGAGCCGAAGGGGCGCCAAGCGTGCTTGCACAGCCCATGCGAGCGCAGGCAGCGGCACGGGGCGGGCGGAGTCGATGACTTGGACGGAGTCGCCGCCGTAGAACGTCGCCTGGAGTCCGGCCAGCGGAGCGAGAGGCCCAAGCGCGAAGGATGTGCTCGCGCCGAGCGCGCCGGAGACGGAGTTGCCGGTGTAGAGGAAGTAGCGGCCCTC
>JAYVXL010000075.1:0-8746 GCA_043785185.1 Myxococcales bacterium | reverse complement strand
TGCGCTTCTTCTCGTCCTCCCCGTGCGCGGCGTCTTCCGGCGCCGGCGCCTCGAGCGCGTCGGGGTGCTCGCTCTCGGCCTTCTCGCGCGCGGCGTCGGCGGTCGCGGCTCTTTCGGCGGCTTCGGCCTTCTTCTTGGCCCCGCGGCCGCTGAAGAGGAGGCTGACGACCTCACCGAAGCCGTGCCGAACGAGCACCGTCGAGATCTCGCGAAGGCGGCCGAGGTCCTTGACCGCGGAGACGACGGAGATCACCGCTCACCCGCCCGCGGGCGCGTCCTTGGAGGAGGTGTCGGGCACGTCGCTGGCGTCCGAGCGCGGGACGCAGAGCTTCGGCTCGCAGTGAAAGAAGAGCCCGCTGCCGTTCGGCGCGCCCTCGCACTGGCACTGGTCGAGGTTGGGCAGCGCGTTCTCCGAGCACTGCAGGCCGATGTACGCGCAGAGCAGGCCGGGCGTCTTGCAGGACTTGCCCGCGGCGGCGGCCTCCCCCGTCGGGCACTCCTTGTCGTTGGCCTGACCCGGGGGAACGCACGCGGGCTGCGCGCCCTTCGCGACGTCCGCGCCGGTCGCGTCGGTGCAGGCGTACTTGCCCTTCGTGCAGACGCAGTGCGCCTGCTCGGGGACGTTGCCGCACGCGTAGCCGATGCCGCAGTCCTCGCCCTCGCGCACGCACGCCGCGCCGATGGCCTCGGCGACCGAGGCGGGGCACTGGGCGACCCCGGGGGCCGGCGGCGCGGAGCCGCTCGACGAGCTGCAGCCGACGGCGACGACGAACAGCGCGCCGGCGGCGCCGACGCCTGCGAAGAACGCCTGGGAAACACCGGTGCGCATTCGCTTTTGCAATAGTCCCTCGCGCGCCAAAGCTCAATCTCGAACGGCCGCCCCGGCGCGGACGCGCACGGCCGTGCCCGGCTCGAGGGGCGTCGGAAGCGCGGCGCTCCACCCCGGCGGCAGGTGCGGCGCGGTGAAATCGAAGAGACGCCGCGCGTCGAGGGGGGCGAGGTTCACGCAGCCGTGGCTGCGGACGTGGCCGAAGTCGCGGTGCCAGAAGGCGGCGTGGAGAGCCACGGCCTTGTCGAAGAACATGACCCAGGGGACGTCCTCGATCGAGTAGTGGCGGTCGGCGTCGTCTTTCTCGAGGTTGTCCATGTTCGTCGTGAAGAGCTTCACCCAGACGCGGTGCGTTCCGAGCGGCGTCGCGGTGTCGCTGCCGCGCGGGCCGATGCCGGTCGAGGCGAGCGTCGCGAAGACGGGTCGCGCGCCGTCGTACGCGATGACGGTCTGCGTCGCGACGTCGACGTCGATCCACTTCTCGCGCGTCCCCTCGCCGCCCACCTCCGATGGGGGCGGGACGAGGATGGGGCGGACGACGTCGCGCGCGCGCATCCAGAGCGGCGGCGCGCCGTCTTCGGAGACGCGAAGCATCGCGCCGCCGTTGACTCCTGCCGCGCTGGCGACCTCCTGGCGCACGCGCGCGACCTGAAAATGCAGGCGCGTGTCCACGACCTTGTCGGCCTTGCTCGACGAGAACACGCTCGCGCGATCGCCCACGACCCACGCGACGTCGAGCCGGCCATCCAGCTCCTCGCCGTGGAAGCCGCTCGGGTGCGCGGCGCCGAGCTCACGCAGCGCGATCCAGCGGCCGGTGCGCGTCCTCCCCCAGCGCTCGCCGTGGGCGGAGCGCTCTTCGGTGATGGCGATGCCGAAGCCGGGGTCGAGCTCGAAGTCCGGCGCGTCGTCGAGCGCGCGGTCCAACTGCAGGAACGCCGCCGCGCCCTCTTTGCCGGCGAAGTAGTAGCGGAACGGCATCCCGTCGCCCTCGCGGGCAATCGGCGGAAGGAGCTTCTCGTCGGGCGACATCTCGGCGACGTCGGAGCAGACCCACGCCATCGCGCCGACCTCGAGCCAGCGGCCTCCGCAACCGGGGCCGCGCTTGGCGCCGTAGAGCGGCAGGCGCGCGCCGGGCAGGACGCTCCCGCGACGCGCGGGCGCGGCCGAGGCGAGCCCACCGGGCGTCGCGAAGATCGGAACGTCGAGCTTGCGCGGCGCGACGCTGCGCGCCCATGACGGCACCGGCAGATCGTCCGGATCGCTCCACGGCGGCAGGGGCGAATCGGCGCGCGCGGCGAGCGCAAGGGCCGAGAGGCCGACGAGGGCGACGGCGCCCAGGACCGCGGCGCGCACGCTACGCTTCTTCTTTGGGCTTCGGCTGCGGCAAGCGCAGCTCGAACTTCGCGCCGCGCGACGACGAGCTCACGCTCACGCTGCCGCCGTGCTCCTCGGCGATCTTCTTCACGATGGCGAGGCCGAGGCCGGTGCCGCCCTTCTTGCCGTGCGTGACGAACGACTGGAAGAGGCGGTGCTCGATGTCCTTCGGGATGCCGGGGCCGGTGTCCGTGAAGGTCATGACGATCGCGCCGTCGTCCTTGTCGCGGGTGACCTTGACGGTCAGCTTGCCGCCCTTGTCGGCCATCGCGTCGGCGGCGTTGCGCGCGAGGTTGTTCACGACGCGGAGGATCTTGCCCTCGTCGAAGCGCGCGGTGCCCTTGTCCTGCAGCTCGATGACGAGCTCGACGTCGTGGTAGGCGAGCTGCCCCTCGAGCTGCGCCTTCACGTCGGCGAAGAACTTCGCGAGGTACACCTTTCGGACGAGCACGCTCTTCTCGCCGCGCGCGAACTCGAGAACGTCGCGCTGCATCGCGGAGATGTGATCGAACTGCTTCAGGATCAGCTCGGCGAACTCCTCGCGCTGGTCCTTGCTCTCGGCGGCCTGCATGAGTTGCACGTAGCCGCTGATGACGGTGAGCGGCGTCTTCAGATCGTGAATGACGCCCGACAAAAGCCGGCCGATCGTGGTGAGGCGCTCCTCGCGCTCGCGCGACTCGCGGGCGAGCTGCAGGCGAATCGCCGTGCTCGCGTTGGCGCTGATGAGGACGATGAGCGCGCGGTCGTCCTCCGCGAAGCCGTTCGGCGAGCGCTTGTTGTAGAGCGCGATCGCGCCGAGCGTGCCGCTGTCCTCGCCCTCGAGCGGCACGGCCACGGCGTTGGTCGTCTCGAAGCCGGCGAGCTCGGCGAGGCCCTCGTCGTTGCGCGGATCGTTCTTCGCGTCGGCGCTGTGGACGAGCTCGTTGTGGCGCAGCGCCCAGCCGATGAAGCCCTGCCCCTCCTTCACCGGGAACGTGCGCAGGCGCTTGTGCTTGTCGTCGAAGATGTAGAGCGTCGGGACGCCGGTGGGCCCCTCCTTGAGGAGCACCCCGCCCGCGCGCGCTTCGCACACGCGCATCGCCTCGGAGAGGACGGCGGTGAACATCTCTTCGAGCGACGACGCGCGGCCCATCGCGCTCTCGAGATCGAAGAGGAGCTTGAGATCGCGGATGCGGTGCTCGAGCTGCTCCTTGATGTCGAGCAGCTGCATGTTCTTCTGCGTGACCGACAAGAAGAGGCGGGAGTTGTCGATCGAGATGGCCGCTTGCGTGGCCAGGGCGGCGAGGATGATGGCGTCGACCTCGGAGAACTCGCCGCGCTTCTTGTTCAGGACCTGGACGACGCCGATCGTGCGGCCGAGGTGGTTCTTCATCGGCGCGACGAGGATCGTGCGCGTCCGGTACCCGGAGAGCATGTCCCACTCGGGGTTGAAGCGCGGGTCCTTGTAGGCGTCCTTGATGTTGAGCGACTTGCCCGTGCGCGCGACGTGGCCGGCGATTCCGTGGCCGACCTTGAGGCGGATCGACTTGACCTCGTCCCCCTGGACGATGCGGCTGACGAGCTCGTCTTTGGCCTCGTCGAGGAGGTAGAGCGTGGCGCGATCGGCCTCGAGGGCGTCGGTGATCTTGCTGAGGATCAGCTCGAGGAGCTGGTCGAGGTCGAGCGTCGTGCCGAGCGCGAGCCCCACCTCGCGAAGCGCCGCGCTGATGCGCATCTCGCGCGCCAGGGCCGCCTCGAGGTCGTCGATGCGTGCGCCCTCGGCGCGCGTGTCGCTCTTCAGAGTCACCCCTCGATGCTACCAGCGGCCCCGAGCCCACTGAACGCCAAACGGGCCGCAACGTGGCCGGACGAGCCAGGCGCATGTGTGGTATGGGCGAGCGCGTCATGGTGCGCACCCTCATCGTCACCCCCACCTACAACGAGAAGGACAACCTCCCCCGGTTCATCGAGGCGGTCCGCGGCGCCGCACCGGACGCCGACATCCTCGTCGTGGACGACAACTCGCCCGACGGCACCGGGAAAATCGCCGACGACCTCGCCGCAAAGGACGCGCACGTCCGCGTGATGCACCGCGCCGGCAAGCAGGGGCTCGGCACCGCGTACATCCAGGCGTTCACGAAGGGGCTCGGCGAAGGCTACGAGCGCTTCCTCGAAATGGACGCGGACTTGTCCCACGATGTGCGCTACCTCCCGGACTTTTTCCGTGCGATGGACGAGGGCGCGGAGGTCGTCATCGGCTCGCGCAACATCCCGGGCGGCGGCGTCGAAGGATGGGGCGTCGGCCGCCACGTCATCTCGAAGGGCGGGTCCATTTACTCGCGCACGATCCTCGGCCTCGGCGTGAAGGATTTGACGAGCGGCTACAAGGCGTTCACAAGGCGCGCGCTCGAGGCCATCGCGCTCGAGAGCGTGCGGTCGAACGGCTACTCGTTCCAAATCGAGATGACGTACCGGGCGATCCTCCGCGGCATGAAGGTGAAGGAGGTCCCGATCGTCTTCGTGGACCGCCGCGCCGGGCAGTCGAAGATGAGCCGGAAGATCTTCCTCGAGGCGATCGGCGTCGTCTGGAAGCTCCGCGCCGACGCCATGATTGGCAAGCTCTGAGCGCTCGCGGCGCGGCGCCGATCTGGCATACTGGGCGCCAGAGGTCTGGCCCATGAAGCGAGCGTGCGCAGCGTCGGTCGTCGGGTTGGTGCTCGTCGCGGCTTGCGGCGGACGCACGCTGGACGACTCTCAGCCCCTTGGCGGCAGCAGCGGGACGGCGTCGAGCGGCGGCGCGAGCAGCGGAAGCAGCGGCGCGAGCAGCGGAAGCAGCGGAACGAGTAGCGGAAGCTCGGGCGCGAGCGGAACCAGCGGAACCACCAGCGGGAGCACCAGCGGAAGCGGAACGAGTGGCACCACCAGCGGGAGCACCGGCGGAAGCGGAACCAGCGGAACCACCAGCGGGAGCACGGGCGGAAGCGGCTCGTCCGGCAGCAACGGCGGCAGCGGCTCGTCCGGCAGCAACGGCGGCAGCGGCTCGTCGGGGAGCACCGACGCGGGTGTGCCTGGCACGATCCGCTGCGGCGGCGCCACGTGCCTCGCCGGCCCGCAGGTGTGTTGCGTGAGCTTCCAAGGCGCCGAGAAATGCGTGCCCGCGGGCCAGTGTGGCGGCCTTCCGCTCGCGTGCACGAGCGCGTCGAGCTGCCCGGGTGGCGAGGTGTGCTGCTTTTCGTTCGGCGGCGGCAGCGCCAGCGCGCAGTGCGCGCCCGCGTGCGGAAGCGGCGGCGGCGGCGGCGTGATTCAGCTTTGCGGCTCGACCCTGGAGTGCCCAGACGGCGAAGTCTGCATCCCGGCGCCCGTCGGCGGCGTCAGCGTCTGCCGCCCTCCGCGCTGAGGCGCGGACGATGACGGGTGACCGTGCGGGCCGACTTGGGGCAGACTGGCGGGCGCCGATGAACCACCACGCCATCTCCCGCTATCTCCTCCTTGCGGTCTCACTCGCCGGCGTCTCGGCGGCGTGCGGCCCGAGCGCGCCGGCGCCCGTCGCGCCGATCGCGCCGCCCACGAGCACCGCCACGGCGACCCCGACCGCCTCCGCGGCGCCAAACGCGTCCGCGGCGCCGACGCCGACCGCCGCAGCGCCGACCGCGACGGCAGCGCCGCCCCCGCCGAAGATGCTGCCCGTCACGCGCACCGAGTTCGCCGATCGCTTGAAGGCGATCGGCGTCGACGTGCGCAACCTCCCGCCGCTCGCCAAGATGGACCCGCAGAAGCTGCGCCTCGCGATGGACTACGTCGCCGAAGCGACCGGCGCGGACTGCACCGACTGCCACAAGAGCGAGGACGACCTCAAGGCCAAGACGCCGCGCAAGGCCGTGGCCATGCACATGTGGAACGACTGGTCGCGCGAGCTCACCACGGCCGACGGCGGCCCCGTCTTCTGCGACTCGTGCCACCACGGCTCGCTCAAGATCCTCGACCGCCGGGACACCGAGAAGATCGCCGAGTTCATGAAGGCGAACATGGTCGGCAAGCTCGTACGCAAAGACAAGAAGAAGGAGTCGTGCGCGACGTGCCACGGCGAGCCGTTCAACAACGAGTTCCTCGAGAAGTGGGAGAAGGAAGGGCATTGAGCCGGTGACGGGCGACGATCGCCAGGGTCCCGACGCGCGCGCCGCGATCCTGGAGGACAAGCACCACGACGCGCCTTCGGTGTTCTCGGCGAGCGGGCTGCTCCGCGAGGCGCGCCGGCAGAAGGGGCTCGCGCCGTCGAACGTGCCGCGGGTGTGCGTGCTCGACCCGGACGGCGACATCGTGCGGGCGCTGCGCGCGGCCGGACGCGCGACGCTCGACGCGGGCTGGGCCTGCTACCACACCGAGCTGTTTCGCGCGGCGGCGGGCGGCGTCGAGCTCGGCCTCATCGGCTGCGCCGTGGGCGCGCCGTTCGCGGTGCTCCTCGCCGAGGAGCTCTTCGCGAGCGGCTGCGAGCTGCTCGTGAGCGTCACGTCGGCCGGCCAGCTCGTGCCGCTTCGCCCGCCGCCGTACTACGTGCTCATCGACCGCGCGCTCCGCGACGAGGGCACGAGCTACCACTACGCGCCGCCCGCGCCGTTCAGCCATGCGCCGAGGGAGCTCCTCGCCGCGCTCGAGGGCGCGTTCGACGGCCTGCGCGAGCCGGTCGTGCGCGGCGGCACCTGGACGACGGACGCGCCGTTCCGTGAGACCGAGGAGGCGATCGCGCGGCGCCGCGCGCAGGGCCTGCTCGCCGTCGAGATGGAGGCCGCCGCGCTCTACGCGTTCGCGGAGAAGGCGCAGCGCAAGGTCGTTTGCTTCGCGCACGTGACCAACCAGATGGCGCAGATCGAGGGCGACTTCGAGAAGGGCGAGGGCGACGGCAGCGTCGGCTCGCTCGCGCTCGTCGCGGCGGTCGCGCGACGCCTGGGCTTCGGCGCGCGCTGACCGCTGGCACCCGCGGACTGGGCGGCGGCGAGAGGGCGCACGCGGTCAGAGCTTGGTCGCGGCGATGACGACGTGCGGGTACGGCAGCACGTCGGGCACGCGGACCATGCGAACCTTGAAGCCGAGCTCGCTCAGCATCTCGCCCCACGCGCGGTGGTGGCGGTACGCGAGCGGCTCGCGCATGCCGACCATCGCGCGGTCGAGCATCTCGGTGAAGAGGAGCCCGAACGCCGGCTCGGTCGTGATGTCCTTGATGAGGAGGACGCCGCCGGGCACGAGGAGGTCGCGCAGGCGCATCAGCACCGCGCGCTGCTCGTCCGCCGGGATGTGGTGCATGACGTCGAGGACGTACGCCGCCTCGAACGGCCCCTCGATGTGCGCGTCGCGCACGTCGCCGACGTGGAACGCGTGCTGCGTGAGGCCGAGGCGCGCCGCGACCTTTTGCGCGAGGCCGATGCGACGCGCGTCGGGATCGACGCCGACGATGCGGCGCGCCGGCTGCGTCTGCCCGAAGTACGCGGCGAAGAGGCCGAAGCCGCAGCCCACGTCGAGGATGCGCCCCTCGTCGGTGAGGAGCAGATCCATGACGCTGAGGAGCTTGGGCCGCAGGATCGAGAAGCGCACGAACGCGTACGCGCGCTCGAAGAGCGGCAGCGCGCGGGCGATGCGCGCGATGGCCTCGCGGCCGAAGACCTCCGGCGCCTCGAAGCGCGGCGGCTCGGTGCGCTCACGCCGGAGCCCGCGGAGGGCCGACAAGCGCGTGCGGGCGGACGCGGGGGGCGAGGATTCGGGGACTGCGGCGCTCACGGCGCGCGGAACCTAGCACAATTCGCCGAGGCGGCCATTCGGGCGCCCATCGTGCTGTACTGCCGGCGTGCTCGACCTCGATTTCGTCCGCGCCCAGTTCCCCGCGCTCGCGTCCGGCTACGTCTACCTCGACAACGCCGGCGGCTCGCAGACGCTCGGGAGCGTCGCCGATCGCGTCCGCGACTACTTGCTGACCAGCAACGTCCAGCTCGGCGCGTCGTATGCGATCTCCGAGGCGTCGACGGCGCGTGTAGAGGAGGCGGCGCGCGCGACCGCGCGCTACGTCGGCGCGGCCGAGGGAGAGGTCGTCCTCGGCGGGTCGACGACGCAGCTCCTCCAGAACCTCTCGCGCGCCATGGAGGCCGACCTGTCCCCCGGGGACGAGATCGTCACGTCGGCTGCGGATCACGAGGCGAACGTGGGGCCTTGGACGCGCCTCGCGTCACGCGGCGTCGTCGTCAAAGTCTGGCCCCTCGACCGCGATACGCTGCGCCTCGAAGAGCGTGGCCTCGCGCCGCTGCTCACGGCTCGAACGCGCCTCGTCGCGTTTCCCCACGTGTCCAACGTCCTCGGGAGCCTCCACGACGTCGCCGCGCTGACCCGCCTCGCGCACGCGCACGGCGCAAAGGTCTGCGTCGACGGCGTGGCCTACGCGCCGCACCGGCAGGTCGAGGTGGCCGCGTGGGACGTCGACTACTACGCCTTCAGCTTCTACAAGGTCTACGGGCCGCACATGGCGGTGCTCTTCGGCAAGCGGCCCCTCCTCGAGCGGCTCTCGGGGATCAACCACGGCTT
>JAYVXL010000074.1:0-2651 GCA_043785185.1 Myxococcales bacterium | reverse complement strand
GCGCTCGCCACCGCGTACCTCGTCCTCGTCATGTACGACGTGACGTTGCTCTACAACCTCGGGCACATGCCCTTGGCGAAGGGGCCGCTCGCCGCGGCGTGGTCCATCGCGATGGTGGCCCACCTGGGCGACGGGCGGTTCGACGGCTTCGTGCACCGCCTCGTGACCGCGTCGCACGCGGCGGCGCCGCCGCCTACGCTCGGCGTGCGCGCCGCGACGAGCGCGCTCGCCGCGTTCACGGCGCTCTTCTTCGTGCCGTCGCTCGCGCTTCGGTACGACGGGTACCGGCCGCTCGCGCAGCTGCTCGGCCTCGCCCTCGTGCTCGTGGGGCTCGCCGTCGGGCTCGTCCTCGCGCTCCGCGCCGCGCGTCCGCGTCCTGCCGAGGTCATCGCCGCGGCGCTCGGCGCCGTGATCGCCTTCGTGTGCGGCGCCGCGGCGGCCATCACCGACGTCGGCGGCCTCACGCGCGCGCGCGACTTCGTCGTCGAGGAGCTGCTCCTGCGCAAGGCCGGCGCGTTCCTCGCCGTGTCCGTCGTCGCGTGGTGGCTCGCCGAGCGCGCGCTCGCCGCCCTCGCGCCGCGCCGCACGGGCGCCTGACGCCGAGCGCGCGCGCCGACGTCGTCTTCATTCAGCCCTTCGGCCGCGTCATCAGCGTCCGGATATGCCGGAGGGGCGGCGAGCCGAAGCCGAGGAGCCGGTCGTGGTAGCCGCGCTCGGTGAAGCCCGGCGCCCTCTCGAGCTGCGCGCGCAGCTTCGCGAGCTCGCTGAAGCCGTAGAAGTACGTCGTCAGCTGCGTGCTCGTGAGGCGCGCGCGGTTCCACTTCGCGACCGCCTCGCCCTCTTCTTGGTAGGCCTCGTCGGCCATCAGCGCGAGCGCCTCCTTCTCGGTCATGCCGCCGGCGTGGATGCCGTGGTCGAGCACGGTGTTGGCGGCGACGCGGAGCATCATCTTCTGCCGCTGAATGCGCACCTTGGGGCCGCCGAAGCCGTACTTCGCCATGAGCCACTCGCCGTAGACCGCCCAACCCTCGACGAACGCGCCGCTCGCGAACAGCGCGCGCAGATCGTCCTTTGCCTTGTTGGCGTGCATCGCCTGCAGGTAGTGGCCCGGCATCGCCTCGTGGACGGTGAGGTTCGCGAGCATCGACTGGTTGTACTCACGGTAGAACGACGTCGCGCGCTTCTCCGTCCACTCGCGCGGGGTCGGCGAGATCGCGTAGACCGCCCAGGGTTTGTCCTCGAGCGGCCCGCTCGAGTCGCAGTACGCGATGCTGACGCCGCGCCGGTACTCGGGCATCTCGATGACCTGGACGGGCTCGTCCGGCAGGCGCACGAGATCGTGCTCCTTCACGAACGCCGTCGCGCGATCGAGCTGCGTGCGCGCGTCCGCGAGGATGGTCGCGCTCGTCGGCCGCTCGGCCGCGAGCGCGTCGAGGACGGCGCGCACGAGCTTCTTCTTCTCCGCCGGCACCGTCGGCCGCGGGGGCGTCTTCTTGAGGAGGGTTGGCGCGAGCTCGAGGGCGGTGTCGACCATCTCCTCCTGCGTCCGCGCCACGTGCTCGCGCGCGAGGCGGGCCAGCTCGTCGATCGCGACGTCGTCGTCGAGCTCGAGGCGCATCTTCTTGGCGAAGAGCTCGCGCCCGAGGCGGAAGTCGCCGTCGGACTTCGGGAGGAGCTCCTTCTCGAGGAACGCTTGAAAGTCGCGGAGGGCCGCGGCCGCGGCCTTCGCGGCGGCCTCGAGGTCGGCCTTCTGGTCCGGCTCCTTCGCGAAGTCGGCGGCGAGGCCCTTGTCGCAGAGCTCGACGAGCCCTTTGTTCTGCTGGATGGCCGTCTCGGTGTGGACGCGCGGCGCGTGGGCGAGGCGCTTCTTCGCGACGGCGACGATCGCGGGGACGCCCGCGAGCCGCCCGCGCACGCTGCGCATGCGCTCGGCGTGGGGCGCGAACTCACGCGTGGTGAGCGCATCGAAGCCGTCGCCGATGAGCGCCGTGTAGACGAGGGGGTCCTTGTCGGCGGCCCTCAGCTCGGTCACCTGGAACGCCATGTAGTCGAGCGAGTGCTCGAGGATCTGCGCGTCGACCTGCTCCTGCTCGCTCAGCGTGCCCGGCGTGATCGCGGCGAGCTCCTTGCGCGTCTTCGCCACGAAGGCCAGCGCGTCGGCGTCGCCGGCGGCGCTGAGATCCGGCCAGGCGCCGTCGTAGGCGTGGTTGCCCGCGCCGGTCGCGACGGTCGGCGAGCGCTTCAGGTACCCCTCGAGGAAGCGGGCGACGACGGCGGCGAGGGCCTTGCCCCCGGCGGGGGCGGCGGGGTTCGGCGCGGAGGCCGTCGTGGGCGGGGCTGCCGCCGTGGCGCTGGCCGGGCCGCTGGGCGCGCTCGGCGGGGGCGGCGCGGCGGGTGAGCACGCGGCGGCGGAGAAGGCGGAGAAACCAGAGAAGAGGAGGGCGGCCTTGGCGACGGTGCGGAAGCGCATCCGGCGTCTTTAGGCCGTCACGCGCCCCGGCGCCAGAGGAAGACACCGAGCGAGCCTCGGTCGAGGCGCCCCTCGCGATCCTTCAGGAACGCGCGCAGGTAGACTTTTCGCGTCGGGTCGATGACGGCGTTCACCGGGTCGCGCAGGGAAGCGCGCTCGGGCGTCGCGTCTCGCGTTCCAT
>JAYVXL010000073.1:0-2651 GCA_043785185.1 Myxococcales bacterium | reverse complement strand
CGCCGTCGCCCACGACGACCACGCGCTCCTCGCGCCCCATCGCCGCCGCGAGCGCGGCGATCACCGCCGTTCCGACGACCGCGCTCGCGAACAGCGTGTCGATGACGCTGCCGATGCTCGAGCAGTTGGCGCCGTGCCCGAGCCGGGCGACGCGCACGCCTCGGGCGATCTCGTCTTCGTCCTTCATAGTCCGAACCCCTTCAGGTACTCCGCGTCGATCTGCTCGAGGACGAGGAACGCCGTCGCGAGCACCGCCGCGGCGCACGCGATCGCCCGCCCCGCGCGCGCCCACGGCGCCGCCGCTCCGATCGCGCCCCACGCGCGCGCGCCGATGGCGATCGGCAGCGCCGCGGCGCCGAAGGCCAGGAACGGCCCGCTCGTCCCGCGCTCGAAGCCGGCGGCGAGGAGGCCTCCGACGACGCCGACGTAGGCGAGCACGCCCGCGATAAACTTGTAGGATGCACGGAGCGCGCGCCCCGCCGCCGCGAGCTCGCCGCGCGCCCGGGCGCGGACGAGGGCCGCGCCGAGGAGCGACGCGGTCGCCGTGAGCACGGCGAGCGCGACCCGATGGAGCCCGCGACGACGGACGAGCGTGCGTACGCGCGCCGCGAGCGAAGGGTCGGCGAGCGCCGCGTGGCGCGTGATGGCGGCCTGCGCCGCGTCCAATTCCGCGGCGTCGAGCTGGATCGACACGAGCATGTCGAGCGCGAGGCGCGCGGTGAGCGGGTCGGCGCTCGCGTCGGTGGCGACGAGGTCGAGGAGCGGGAGCGCGTCGGCCGGGCGGTGGAGGCGGCCGGCGTACGCCTCGGCGACGAGGACGCGCGCCTCGCTTCGCACCGGCCCCGGCGGGAACGTGGCGGCGCGCGCCGCGAGCGCCGCGAGGGCGCGCGGGTCGTCGGAGCTCGCGCGGTCCGCGCGCATCGCCTCGAGCGCGGCGTACGGCGCGAAGTCGCCTTCGCCGTGGGCGCGCAAGAGCCGCGCGCGCGCCTCCGCCCGTGGCACGAAGGGCGCGGATGGCGCCGCGCGCGCGGCGCGCTCGTATTCGTCGGCGGCTTGCGCGTACGCGCCGGCGCGCTCGTGCGCCTCGGCCGCGGCGAAGAGATCGGCGGCGCCGGCGCCTTCGGTCTCCACGTTCTTGGCGGCCGCGCCCTCGGGTTGCGCGCGCGCGGGCCGCGCGGCGGCGAGCGTCGCCACCGCCGCGGCGGCGCAGACGGCGTAGGCGAAGGGTGTGACCCGGCGCACGGGTGGACGTTCACACGCGCGCAGGGCGTTGTCCATGGGTGAGGCGCGCGTGCTATGTCCGAGGGGTCGATGAGAGGTGAGCCGTCGTCGCGAACGCCGAAGCTGCTCCTCGCGGCGGCCGTGCTGGGCCTCGCGGGCTGCGGTCGCGCGTGCAAGACCGACCACCCCTACGTCCCGTACGCCATCGGCGACGGCGAGGCCGCGGGCGAGGACGCGGCGCTCGCCGCGACGGCGGAGGCGGGCGCGACCGAGCTCCTCGCGACGGCCGCGCCGTCGGGCGCGTCGCGTTGGACGCTCGACGGCCTGGAGCTCACGGCGACGGCCGGGCGAGTGTTCGTGATGGGCCTGGCGCGCGACCTGGACGGCGACGGCGCAAAGGACGGGCTCGCGATCGTCCGGCCGACGCAAGACGACTCGGCGCCCGACGAGGTCCTCTTCTTCAAGGGGGGCGCGCGCGGCGTCGACGCGCCGTCGACGATCGTGGCGGGGCCCGCGGCCCCGGGCGCGGACGCCGGTTGCGCGCGCGTGGCGCGTCTCGCGCAGGTCGGGCGCCGCTCGGCGATGGTGGAGCTCGGCGCGTCGTGCCCGTCCTCGCGAGGCGCACGGTGGCTCGGCACGCTCACGTTCGATCGCGGCGTGCGCCTTCGCTTCGCGGCGACGCTGCTCGATCCCGCGGACGCGCCGAAGCTGCAGGTCGAGGTCGACGGCACCGACCGCGACGGCGACGGGATCGACGACGTCGCGCTCAAGGTCACGCTGGACGGCCCGAACGCGCCGTTCGAGCCGATGCCGCGCGCCGCCGCGCGCCTCGCGTGGCTCGATCGCCCGGCCGGCCTGAGCCGCGACTCCGAGGAGCCGGAGGCGTCGCTGCGCGCGCTCGCGCAGGCGGCGGCTGCGCGCGCGGGCCGCGCGAAGGAGGCGGCGCAGGTCGCGGGCGCGGTGCACCAAGTGCGCGCGCTGTACGCGGCGATCTGCGCAGAGGCGGGCGTCGCGCGCTTCACGAAGCTGTCGGTCGGCTCCGGCGCGATCGCGTGCGGGCCCAGCCGCGCCCTCGAAGAGTCGGGGTTCGCGCTCGCGCGCGCGCACGCGACGCTCGGCGACCCGGCGCGCGCGGCCTTTGCGCTCGAGCGCGCGCAGCTGTCGCCGGCCACCAAGACCGCGGCGCGGCAGCTCGAGGCGCTCGGCTGGCTCGCGCAAGTCGCGCCCGCGGCGCAAGCCAAGACGCTGCGCGCCGTCGCCGCCGTGCCGCAGGGCGAGCGCGCCGCGACGCCGTCGTGGGGGCCGCTCGCGTTCGAGGCCACGGGCAAGCTCCTCGTGCGCACGGCGGCGGGCGTCGCGCGCGTCGATCCGGAGACCGGCGACGAGGCCGAGGCGGCGGGCGTCGCGCCGTGGCCCGCGCACGTGCTCGG